>NZ_JACGUS010000130.1:0-236 GCF_014076785.1 Colwellia sp. MB3u-55 | reverse complement strand
ATTTATATAAATATTAGTAACATAAAATGCATATTTAAAAAACTCACAGCATTGCGACACACTAAACCGTGAATTTTGAGCCACGAATGAAAAGTGAATTTACCACTTACCTGCTTTGGCGAAAAAACTATTTAACCACAAACTAAAATAGATTTAATTACACGTAAATAACCAAGATAAAGAAAAGACAAATACCACAATTACATTTAATCGAATTCGCAATGCCGCATAACGCC
>NZ_JACGUS010000129.1:0-270 GCF_014076785.1 Colwellia sp. MB3u-55 | reverse complement strand
AACTGCAGACGGTCCACTAACTGTCACCAGCTTTACGGTTGGTGGAAATACGTACAATGCAGGTGATACGGTTACCCTTGCTGAAGGTGAACTCATCTTAAATGCAGACGGTAGCTATACCTTCACACCAAATGATAATTTCAACGGTGCTGTTCCTGTTATTACATATACCGGTACCGATGGTGCTGGTGACACTCAGAGTTCTACCCTAACCATTTCAGTGACACCGGTTTCAGATTTAAGTGATGATAGTGAAACGGTTACGATAGC
>NZ_JACGUS010000128.1:0-1275 GCF_014076785.1 Colwellia sp. MB3u-55 | reverse complement strand
AACACCGTTATCAGATCTTACTGATGACAATGAATCCGTCACAACAGCTGAAGATACAGCAGTTTCAGGTAATGTTCTAGATAACGCAGAAACTGCAGACGGTCCACTAACTGTCACCAGCTTTATGGTTGGTGGAAATACGTACAATGCAGGTGATACGGTTACCCTTGCTGAAGGTGAACTCATCTTAAATGCAGACGGTAGCTATACCTTCACACCAAATGATAATTTCAACGGTGCTGTGCCTGTTATTACTTATACCGTTACTGATGGTGCTGGTGATACACAGAGTTCTACCCTAACTATTTCAGTGACACCGGTTTCAGATCTAAGTGATGATAGTGAAACGGTTACGATAGCAGAAGATACAATTGCTACAGGTGATGTCCTCTATAACGCAGCAACTGCAGACGGTCCATTAACTGTCACCAGTTTTACGGTTGGTGGAAATACGTATAATGCAGGTGATACGGTTACCCTTGCTGAAGGTGAACTCATCTTAAATGCAGACGGTAGCTATACCTTCACACCAAATGACAATTTCAACGGTGCTGTGCCTGTTATTACTTATACCGTTACTGATGGTGCTGGTGACACTCAGAGTTCTACCCTAACCATTTCAGTGACACCGGTTTTAGATTTAAGTGATGATAGTGAAACGGTTACGATAGCTGAAGATACAATTGCTACAGGTAATGTGCTTGATAACGCAGCAACTGCAAACGGTCCATTAACTGTCACCAGTTTTACGGTTGATGGGAATACGTATAATGCTGGTGATACCGTTACTCTCGCTGAAGGTGAACTCACTTTAAATGCCGATGGTAGTTACACTTTTACTCCAAATGATAACTTTAATGGTGCTGTGCCTGTTATTACTTATACCGTTACTGATGGTGCTGGTGATACACAGAGTTCTACCCTAACTATTTCAGTGACACCCGTGTCTGATCTAAGTGATGATAGTGAAACGGTCACGATAGCTGAAGATACAACCGCCACAGGCAATGTGTTAGACAATGCAGAAACTGCTGATGGTCCACTCACGGTAACCAACTTTACTGTTGGTGGGAATACCTATAATGCAGGTGATACCGTTACTCTCGCTGAAGGTGAACTCACTTTAAATGCCGATGGTAGTTACACTTTCACTCCGAATGATAACTTTAATGGTGCTGTGCCTGTAATTACTTATATTGTTACTGACGGTGCAGGTGATACTCAGAGTTCTACCCTAACCATTTCAGTGACACCGGTTTCAGATTTAAGTGATGA
>NZ_JACGUS010000127.1:0-284 GCF_014076785.1 Colwellia sp. MB3u-55 | reverse complement strand
CAAGGCATTCAAACGGACAAAAAACAGTTGGCTGTTTTCACTTCGTTCAACATTTTAGCCAACAATTTTTTGCCGCTTAATGTGGCGTTATGCGGCATTGCGAATTCGATTAAATGTAATTGTGGGATTTGTCTTTTCTTTAACTTGGTTATTTACGCGTAATTAAATCTATTTCACTTTTTGGTTAAATAGTTTTTCGCCAAAGTAGGTAAGTGATAAATTCACTTTTCATTAGTGGCTCAAAATTCACGGTTTAGTGTGTCGCAATGCTGTGAGTTTTTTAA
>NZ_JACGUS010000126.1:0-1455 GCF_014076785.1 Colwellia sp. MB3u-55 | reverse complement strand
TCTTGGTTTATTACTTATATAAAAAGATAGACGGTGTATCAAACACATAACAAGAACTTCAAGAGGGACAAAATAAAGTTGGCTGTTTTGTTCACTCCGTTCACCTATTTTAGCCAACTCTATTTAGCCCCTTAAGTGGGCGTTAGGTTTTCATCAATTATGGCATTTGAACGGATTCAGAAGCAACCCCATACAATCGCAGATAAAACCGTGCTTGTATCTTATGATCGTTTTACAACACGCTTTGAAATTAAAAGTGACGAAGAAGTTGTATATTCTTCTTTAGTTTTACTTCCCATTAAAAAAACGAAAATACTTATAAATAATCAACAGTTTACTTTAAAGATATTCTGGTTTATTTTGTGGCAATCTCAATTAGTAAATGCAGATGGTGTTGTGGTTAAGGAATTACTATATCGTCGCCGTAAAAAATCTATTGGTCTGCTTATCTATTTTGCTTTGATCAGTAGCGTTAAAGTAGGTATTGGCTTGGTGGCTTAAAAACCTAACAAGGCAATAAAGCAGGACTAAAAAAAGTTGGCTGCCGTTCGTGCCTCACTATTTTAGCCAACCATTTTTAGCCTCTTATTGGGGCGTTAGGTGTTTCGAGATAACGGATGGAAACTTTAGGCTTCATTGTTGAATTACTAATACTGATGATCATAGTTTTTACACCTATTGTTTGCGTGTGTAAAAATTATAGCTTTGTGAAATTGTATTTGGTTTCTGCGCTCATTATATCTCTTATGCTCATTGTAGGCGCATATTGCCCTCACTTTTTCACAGAGGTACGTCTTGATTCAATGGGATTTGATTTTGAGGGGATGTCTGACGCAGAAAGAGTGCAAAATGTTGCTCCCGAAATGCGCGAAGAAGCAACCAAGCTTTATTGGTCAAATATGGGAAATGGTTGGCCAATGAAAGCTATCATATGGATGGTTTTTTTATTACCTTATCCTCTAATTGTTTGGGTGTTCGGATTAGCCTATAACAAATTAAAAAACAGGTTTGGGGCTAAAAACACCTAACAAGCCACTCAAGCAGGACAAATAACAGTTGGTTTTGTTCGCTTCGCTCTCTATTATAACCAACTATCATTTGCCTCTTAGTGGGGCGTTATGCGGCATTGCGAATTCGATTAAATGTAATTGTGGTAGTTGCCTTTTCCTTATCCTGGTTAGTTACGCGTAATTAAATCTATTTCAGTTTTTGGTTAAGTAGTTTTTCGCCAAAGTAGGTAAGTGATAAATTCACTTTTCATTAGTGGCTCAAAATTCACGGTTTAGTGTGTCGCAATGCTGTGAGTTTTTTAAACGTGCATTTTATGTTACTAATATTTATATAAATTGTGCGGTTTGTGGTAATGTAAAAATCGCATAACAAGGCATTCAAACGGACAAAAAACAGTTGGCTGTTTTCACTTCGTTCAACATTTTAGCCAACAATTTTTTGCCG
>NZ_JACGUS010000125.1:0-409 GCF_014076785.1 Colwellia sp. MB3u-55 | reverse complement strand
GAAGGTGAGTTAACTTTAAATACCGATGGTAGTTATACCTTCACACCTAATGATAATTTCAACGGTGCTGTTCCTGTTATTACTTATAGCGTTACTGATGGTGCTGGTGATACACAGAACTCTACCTTAACAATTTCAGTGACACTAGTGTCTGATCTAAGTGATGATAGTGAAACTGTTTCTGTTGCAGAAGACACAACCGCCACGGGCAATGTCCTCGATAACGCAGAAAGTGCAGATGGACCATTAACTGTCACCAGTTTTACTGTTGGTGGAAATACGTACAATGCAGGTGATACGGTTACCCTTGCTGAAGGTGAACTCATCTTAAATGCAGACGGTAGCTATACCTTCACACCAAATGATAATTTCAACGGTGCTGTGCCTGTAATTACTTACATTGTTACTG
>NZ_JACGUS010000124.1:0-293 GCF_014076785.1 Colwellia sp. MB3u-55 | reverse complement strand
CAATGCAGGTGATACGGTTACCCTTGCTGAAGGTGAACTCATCTTAAATGCAGACGGTAGCTATACCTTCACACCAAATGATAATTTCAACGGTGCTGTGCCTGTAATTACTTACATTGTTACTGACGGTGCGGGTGATACTGATAGTTCTACGCTAACAATTTCAGTAACACCGTTATCAGATCTTACTGATGACAATGAATCCGTCACAACAGCTGAAGATACAGCAGTTTCAGGTAATGTTCTAGATAACGCAGAAACTGCAGACGGTCCACTAACTGTCACCAGCTTTA
>NZ_JACGUS010000123.1:0-139642 GCF_014076785.1 Colwellia sp. MB3u-55 | reverse complement strand
ATCAAAGAATTTAAGTGCTATTCGACCTGACCGGAAGTTTTTTCGACAAGACCGTAGAAACAAAACAAATAAGTACCCAATGAATTATAAACGTATGTGTTAAATCCTTAAGTTAATGACATTGTTGTGCGCATTGCGGAAATAGATAATAATTTACTTCGATTCCCGCTATTGACTCAAGAGCGTTTATTATAGCGAGAGTTTATTTAGCGAACTCTTTCCATAAAGCAATCTCTGCTTACATGAACGATTCAGGAAAGGTTATTATTTGTAATCTAAAGTAGTTGAATCCATTAGAGGATGTGAGGTGGTCAAGTAAAACTGGCCACAGATTTGTATTCAAGCCAGTATCTTTTCTCTGACTCATTGGGTGTTAGTCCTCGGTTATAACTGTGAAGCCTAACTTTGCTGTAATATCGAATGATGTAGTTAACAACTGACTTTTTAACTTCAATAAATGAGCGATAACCTGCTGTTGGCACCCATTCTGTTTTTAAACTTCTAAAAAATCGCTCCATCGGACTATTATTCTAACAGTTACGACAACGGCTCATACTTTGCTTAATCTGATATCGCCACAATAACTGATGGTAGTTCCTACTTGTATAAGTACTTCCCTGGTCTGAATAAAACATCAAATTTCTTGGTCGACCTTTTGATTCAAATGCCATTGATAAGGCTTTCGCTGCTAACTTAGTATCGGGTGAATACGATATTGCCTAGCTCACTAACTTTCGTGCAAATAAGTCCATAACAACAGCTAGGTATGCCCAACGATTTCCCGTCCAAATAAACGTTATATTACCGCACCAAAATGGACACAACTACCATACAGCAAACTGGCGTTCAAGTGTGTTTAATATCGCTACACGTGGCTGCATTGCCTTCTTGTATTTGTGACTTGGCAGCTGACAACTGACCCAGTCTTGTTCTTTCATCAAACGCTTAGCAACATAACGGCTAATCGCCAAGCCTCTTGCAGTGGCAATAACTGAAATGGTGCGAGCACCTGCCGAGCTATTACTTTTAGCATGAATGCTTTTTACCATCGCCATTGCTTTAACCTTTTCAGGCTTAATACGTCTGCATTGCTTTGCCCAATACTTGTAGCTGCTGCGATGAATAGCAAACACATCGCAACAACGTTTAACAGTATGACTCCCTTTAAGGGCTTTAATTATCGCAAACTGGCGAGTGAGTATGACATCAAGAGAGCCGTAGCCTTTTTTAGAATTTCCTTTTCTTCTTCAATGCGAGCAATACGCTTTTTAAGTGCACGAACTTCAAGTTGGTCTGGTGTTAATGGCATAGTTTTACTCGTTAAACCATTGAGCTCATTTTTTAATTGGCGAACCCATTTATCTAACAATGATTTACCTACATTCATGGCTTTTGCCATTTCAAGTACAGAGTAGCCTTTATCAACGACTAATTGAGCACATTCAAATCTGAATTCTGGTGTGAAATTGGGTTTAGTTCTTTTTGTCATGGTGTCACCTAAAGTTTGATAAGGTGTATAATAACATCTCTAGTTAGGTGGCCAAATCGACTATGTTACTACAGTCAGAGTACTTAGTTACTTAACTATAGTTTTAATGAGATCTTTTGTGGGGACTCGTCAAAAAAAGCCATCTTAATACGTCTTAAATATATTCAAGCATTCTGTTAGAATAGTCGGCTATTGATTAAAGGACACCGAGGCAGCATGTCAGAATTTAAAGAATTTTCACTTTTAGAGTCAATTATTGATCGCGTTACTCTTAAAGGCTATAAACAGCCTACACCGATCCAAAAAGAATGTATCCCGGCTCTTATTGATGGGAATGATCTTCTTGGTATAGCGCAAACGGGAACAGGAAAGACGGCGGCTTTTTCACTGCCTATTATCAATAATTTTGGTCGGAATAAAATAGATATCCAAGCGAAGAGCACGCGTTCGCTAATACTAACGCCAACGAGAGAGCTTGCCTCGCAAATAATGCAAAATATTGATGACTACTCTGAGGGCTTAGGACTTAAAACTAAGGTTGTTTATGGTGGTGTCGGAAGACAAGCTCAAGTTGACTCGATCGCGCTTGGACTTGATATTTTAGTGGCAACCCCTGGACGATTATTAGATTTAATTGAAACGGGTGATATAAATTTTAAGGCGTTAGAAATATTTGTCTTAGATGAAGCAGATACTATGCTTGATATGGGGTTTTTTAAAGATGTTCAAACCATAATATCTAAACTGCCAAAGAAGCGACAAACACTATTGTTTTCAGCGACTATGCCCGCTGAAATAGAAATACTGGCAGAAGCAATATTAACAGATCCAATAAAAATTCAAGTTGCGGCTGAAACGGTCACTATCGATTTGGTTAATCAAAGCGTATACCATCTTGATAAAGCGAATAAAGTACCTTTACTCTTTAATATATTGCAAAAACCTGAATTTGAAAAAGTGCTTATCTTTTGTAAAACAAAGTATGGCGCCGACATCATTGTTAAAGCATTAGAAAAAGCATCAATAACAGCCGCTAGCCTTCATAGTAGTAAAACACAAGCCGTTAGAGAGGAAGCGCTACAAAACTTTAAAGATTCTAATCTAAGAGTATTAGTTGCCACTGATGTTGCTGCTCGCGGAATTGATGTTAATAATATTACTTTAGTTATTAACTATAACCTCCCTGAAGATCCAAGAAATTACATACATCGCATAGGTCGAACTGCTCGGGCCGGTAAAAGTGGAATGGCCATTTCATTTGCTGTAGAAAATGATATGAGGCAATTAATTAATATCGAAAATAGCATAGGACAAGTCATTCCTGTTGTTACAGAGCAGCCTTTTCATAAAGAGTTTTCAAAATTACCTAAAGAAGTCAAAAAAAAGGTAAGTAAAACAAATAAAACAAATAAAACGAACAGAACAAATAGCACAAGAAAAAAAAGAAAATAAGGAGAGCTATAAAGTAGCCAACTAGAGATTTTTAGCTCGGCTACAAATATCAACTGTCGATGCCTTTTAGCGTGTTTTTTTTGCGGTCAAGATAAGTACACTGGGCAAAATTTTATCAGCATTAACCTGGTTGCGGTGCAAATAAGCACAACGTATTAAGTAATCTTCAGCGATTAATTTTAGTGCGTATGCGGTAATGGATCACCACACCTATTGGGTGCTATTCGTTGCTCAGTAATACGCAAAAAGTGATCATTAATTATAATAATGCTCAGGGAAAGATTATATGATGCCCTACTTTTCTATCTTTTTATCCATTAGAAATAGAGTAATCAAGCATTCTGTGCTCGTTGGTTGCTCAGTTATCTAATGAGATAATTGAGCTTGTTAATCTTCGGCATAGAGTTTCTTAAAGTTTTTTAGATTCCAGCCAATCATGACTTCATTACCAATTTTAAGGGCGGGCAAAGAGCTAGCTCCTATAGCGTCAAGCTCTTTTCTACCGCGCTGCATTTTCGCATTGGTTAATCTGTATTTTATGCCATTATTATCCAAGTATTTTTGAGCTTCACGAGAATGGGGACATTTATCTGAAATATATAAAACAACGCGTTTCATCACTAACCTTTGCAGAATTGTTAAAGATTCACTATTTTACTGAACTCTCAGAAAAAACAAAGGTGAATTAACGGAACTTTCAATTTTATACAAAGAAAATGAATCGGCTGTGCTAAACCAAGGTGATAAAAATATATCAACTAGTTGTTTGAGCTTTAATTCAATCGTTTCTGCTTAGAGCTACCAACAGTAAAATTTTATCAATTAAATTTTTTTAATTTTTGGTTTCATCCACCTTGCAAATGTGAACATCATTAATTTTTTGGACGGTTTGCAGCATTCAGAATATGTAGAATTACCTTTCCCCTGACAAACAGCTAAGCGACCATAGCTGTCATTCACCCTTACATTATTAATGCTACCTTTGATAGTATCAATTGATTTTAGGTGGTCAGCTCGTTAAAAATTGCCGTTGATGCTTAGGTGTTATTACTAACATTTTGTTGGAAGAGCTATCCTGCCCCTAATGACATTACCCTTAAAGGTAACAGACATTATAGAATAGCTTAAAAACGCTTTATGATTATAGGATGAGGAAGTTATTTTAGTCTTTTATAAAAAATTTTCTGCAACCACTATAATATTCATGACCATGTGACCAAAAATGCAATACCATAAATTCCCACTTACATATCTAATCAATCCTAATAAGCACGAAGATAAGAAGAGTAAAATAAATACCTCTATTTGTTCGTATTGAGAATGTATCAAGGTAAACGCTAAACTGGTAATGAGAATGATGAACGTTGGGTTTAGCGAAATTTGTTCTAACTTATAGAAGGCGATCCCCCTAAAAATAATTTCTTCAAAAAAAGGACCTACGATTCCAACTGTTAAAATAAGTAATGTAATTTCAAGTCCTGTATCTATTGATTCTAAAAAGTCGAGCATAGAGCTTGGCGTTTCAAAAATACCCAGACGAAATATAAAATATTCAAATAATGAGAAGGTTAACACGGCTAATAAGGTCATTATTAGTCGTGTTAACGTTATAGATTTTAAAGCTAATCGGTTAACTATATTTTCTTTATTTTTTGCGGAAAGATAATACTGAAGAAGGGGTAGCATTAAAAATACTGAAACTATTGATGTTGTAAAATTAAAGCCTAGATTCATGCTCAGCTGTTCAATAGTATGTACATCATCTAAAAATATTGAACCAAGACCTGATATAAATACAATAAGGGTTGAAAATATCGGTAGTGCTAGAGCTAACAGTAATATCGATAACATTGACAATACCGATAACATCATCTTATTTAATGCCGCTGATGCGTTGTTAACCTTTGAGATAGTCATAAATATATTAAAATCCAATTGATAAAAGCAGAACAATTGAGAAGTTAATCTAAATGCATAATATTAAAACGTAATTGTCGAACCCTACTTACTGATAAAATTAACCTGTATATCTATTAGGTCCAATAAAACAGGCAGTAAGATCCTGTCATTTAAGTAGAGACCTTAGAAGCTCCCACTATTATATTTGCAAAAGTCAGCAATATTATTAGGGAAGCCGATTTTTATGCTGATTTATAATAAGAGAAAGCCTTATTTGTACTTTTAGTGAATGTTAGCATGTGAAATAACAACAGCAGTATTGAGCTAAAACCAACTAGGCAGATTCATTAAACATCTTAATTTACAAATTTACCATAAAGTTTATTTCGAATAGGTCGTTTAACGAGATAAATAGCCTCATTAGCCCTCATTTCTTTAATTAAACTAAAAGGAATGTAATCGGGTATTAGCTCAAAATAATTATTATTATTTAAATCATCATACTTAATGCTATTTACCACTGCATTCTGCCATTGATAGAAAACCCTTCCATAAACAATAGCCACATTACTGCCGCTAACACTTACCACTTTAGCTAATCTATATTTATGCTTAGGATTCAATTTATTATTAATCAACCTAATGTCTAAAAAGTAAATATCATTGACTTGAGGAGTTAAAATAAAAACGGATGCTTGTGTTTGCTCAGCGTTATGTAAAGCATATTTTTCATAGCCAAAATAGGCAATCACCACTAGAAAAGTCAATAACACGAGTTTATTTAAGGAGATTGATAACTTTGCTTTTACATTTTTTGATTCGAAGGTATGTGGCACTTTAATAAATCCTTTTAAAGTTAACTCTATTTGATAACACTGTTTAGGTTTAAAATTGAGTCATAAATCATAAATTCAATGAGATATCCAATGCTCATCTACAATATAACACCTCATCAAAAGTTAAGGATGGTTGAATAAAATGGTAAGTTAAACACAAGGTCAGCCACTCTTTAGATGTCGAGTAACTTAGACGTTTACACTAGATAGCATCATACAAGTAACATAGGTAAATAGACACGTTGGAACAATAATATATACAAAAACATCAGATTTACACCAACAGCCTTGAGCTATTTTTTCTTTTCTAAATAAGGATATTGAAGAGCCATAAAGAATAATCAAACCAACCGCAACTATCGACATCCAAGAAATATCATTACCCACTAAAAGCAATAATGGCGTTATTGCCGAAAGACACCACAATGAAGCTACAAAACTAGCGCTGTTGTACATAACAATTAGATACTTCATCACATCCAAAATATTACTAAGTTGTTAAAATTGTTAGTTAACATAAGTGTCCATTGGAAACAGCCAACTTTTATTTATTCTACTTCAATCGTTTGTTAGCTTTTAAGGTCTTGATGAGCGAGTATAAAAACTAAAAGAGAGTAAATAGTCATATACATAAAACGTGAAAAACTCGTAAAATTGCTCATTACCGCTTCCATAAAAGTATACGAAGGAACAATACTCTTTTATTGCTTATTAATGCCTTTACCCTAATTTTCGATCTAGAGGTTCATTTTCTAATAATGTTTTGTTAATTACCATTTCATGTAATTCAACTCTATATTGTTGAGGTGGAATTGAACTTTTTAAACGTTGAGTAATGATAAAACGGTGAACTTTGAAACGCTACAGTAAATATAAATAAAAAGGTACTCGTGATAATTAGTGGTAAATACAACGTAAATTTCGTAATCCCATCCGCCTAACTTTAGATAAAATCATTGTTAATTAAAATGTGAACGAAAGAATAGTCTGTTGTACTTTTCATTTTAAACGTTTGTTAGCTTTCGAAACAGAAATTCTAGCGGTCCAGCTTTAAAATATTTAAGCCAAAAAACACTAAAAGCAACGCCACAAACACAAAAGATCAATGAACTAATTAAAGATGAATCTATAGTCTGATTATTTAGCCTATTAAGACCATCAAGAGCTCCCATACCTAAGATTACATGTGCAACGTAGAGAGTTAAAGACAACTGACCCGTTTGGCATAACCATACATTTATATTACTTTCTCTAAACTTATCCGAAAAATATAAACAGCCAACCAAAACTATACACGCAGAACTGCCAGCAGAAATAATATATTGAGGAAAAGGCGGTATAATAGAGATCGAAAAAAGCGCGGTAATGTCTTCTGGCGTAAGTCCAAACTCGGCACCATCTCCAATATAAAAGCGAGCGAAGTAAAATATAAGCTCAGTCGTTACTAAGGTGACAAGAGACCATATAAGTAATCGATTTCTGATCGTGGTTTGCGATAAATCGACTCGCCCTAGCCACATCCCAAATATAAGAAAGCTAGCCCAAGGGAATACTGGATGAAAACCATTAAAAAGTACATGCCTTATCATTCCATCGAAAGACCATAAATTCATGTATGTTAAACTAGACCAATTCCAATTTTGGTCATAATTAAAGAACAACATCAATATAGGAAAGGATAAGGTAATCGAAGCAGATACAATCAACAAAAAGCGATTACTCACCATGAATACAATCGCAGCAATCATAAAATAAAAGCCATAAAAGTGTAGTATATCCGCTTCCCATATTGGTGTGTACATCAGCCCAATAATTATAAGTAATAAAGCTCTTTTGATTAGCGATAATCGACACTTGTATATGATCGCTCTATCTTCTGACTTTCGAGCTTTATTGGTTAAAAATGTAACACCAATTCCTGCAAGGATAACAAAAAGAGCAGATGCTCTTCCTTCAAACAGCGCAGAAAACCACAATAAAAAATCGTTACCTGTTTCAGAGTTCATCGCAATTTTAAAATTAACGATAACCATTCCAAATATTGCTAAAGCTCTAGCAAGGTCAAACCCCATGATTCTTTGCTTCATAAATATCCTTTAGAGTCGTAGCGCCTTATTAATAGGCAAAATCATTAGCTAAATAGCATTCAAGGAGAAAAAACAACCTTTTATTTTTCCTATTTAACAACTTATTAAAACGGTAATTCCTCCCCCTTAAAATCATAAAATTTCCCAGTGGTATCAATAGATAAATGTAGAATCACTTTCATAATTCCAAGAGCCGAATCTTTAACATTTTCTCTTGCAGAAGAACCGCCCATATCTGTTTGAACCCAACCAGGATGAACAGCCACCACAGCGACATTGTCATTAACAAGTTCATTGGATAAATTCACGGCTAGCATGTTGGCTGCTGCCTTAGACATTCGGTAACCATACCAATCTACACTTCTTTCTCGTGTTAGGGATCCCATAACAGAAGAAATTATAGCTATTTTACATAGACGATTTTTCTTCATCAAAGATAAAAAACAATGAGTTAAATACAATGGGCCAAGCGAATTCACTTTAAAACTCATTTCAGCATTTGCATAATTAATGTCATGAATACTTTTATTTTCTTGATCTAAATAACCAGCATTATTTATGATTAAATCTATTTTGATACTTTCTTCACTGAGTTTATTTGCTAACCTCTCAATATTTTCTGGACAGGTGATATCCATTAATTCAATGAGTAATTTTTCAGAGAACTTATCCTTCAATGTTATTAAGTCAGCCGATGCCTTTTCATTTCTAAAGGTAGCAATTACTGTCCACCCATTTATAAGATATTGTTTTGTTAATTCGAAACCAATGCCTCTATTAGCACCCGTTATTAATACAATTAAATCACTCATGTTGAACCTTTAAATATGACACCCCGTTTAGAGGCAAAAATGGTTTACTAAAATGGTAGATATTTACCAAATATGAGAGCGCAACAGAAAACTGTTTTTGGTCTCTCTTTAATGGCTTATAGTTTGATTAACAGCAAACTAAAATAACACAATTAAGAAGCAAACTAGAATAATTGCCAAATAAAAAAACTGCCTACCTGTACTGGAGATTTTTTTCGCTTGTTTTGAGTGTGTCATGTGAATATCACGAATAATTTGTCCCTTGTTTTTACCAACACAATGGGGGCAAACAGAATAAGATATTTTATATCTCAAACCACATTTATTGCACTGGGTCGTTGGCTCTCTAGGGTAATCTATAATCATGGTTTTTTGTCATAAAACACTTTATTAAGCTTGGAAAAATAACTATTTATAATAACAGGAACAAGAGAAGCAAATGTTTTGTGGCCGTTTAAGTAACTGCATAGACACTATTATAATTCAGGCTTAAAACCAGCTGCTTTAATTTCATTAATTAAAAACAGCCCAATATCATCGATATTATCATCAACTTTTTTATATATAAAACCGCTTAAATCAGCAGGTATATCCACATCGCCTTTATGAAGAACACAGACATTTTTTCTCCCAAGCTTAGCGACCAAATAACCAAACTCAAAAATGACATTAGGTTTGGCTCTAATAACTTTTTTTCTCTCAGCATCTATAACACTAGATTGATCAATCGTATACGAAACTTCATCAGGGGTAAATAATATGAATGCATAAGATACATCACTGTTGGCCTCGAGTTTTTCAATGAGACTTTGCTCAGCATCCACTTCTCTGTGCAAAAAAATTGGCTGAATTTCAATTTGTGTAAGAAATAGCGCTAATTCAATTTTTAAAGCATTGTCATCCCCATAAACAATAAGTACTTTATTATTACTTGGTACTAGAGAGTTAGTTGCATTTGTTTTTTCGGTCGAACCTTTGGGTTTATTGGTTTTTTTTGGTGGCCCTGAAACTAATAATTCATTAAATATATCGCCTTCATCTATTAACGAAATTAATGCATTTAATGTTTTAATATAATTGTCTTTTGCAAACTCAAATTTGTCTTCATTATTACCTGTTACCTTTGAATTATTTGCAGCTTTAAAATAAATAAAAGGTTCTGAATTTGCCTTAACTGTTTGTTTCAAAATATTTTCTATATCATTTACCCATGTATCCCACGTAGGTAAAGGCTCCCCTAAAATCAGATCAAGTGATTCATGCTTTTTACTACAGTTTTTCCAATTAAACGCTTCACTCATTTCTGCTAGTTTATTGATTTTATTTTTTAACAGCTTCACTACTCAGATCCTTGCACTGCATATAACACCCAATTAACTGGCGCATAATTGTTGACTAAAATAAGCGCCGAAGAAGCAAATAGCCAACGGTTATTTATTCTATTTAATAGCTTATGTTTCACCATACTCTGATTTTATTAAGCCAAAACATTTAAGGTCGTGAAACTGATTCTTCCAATATCCACTTTGACGGCGAATCCCCTCTTCTTTAAAGCCTACGTTGAGTAAAAGAGACTCTGAGGCTAGATTCCCCAGAACCGTACACCTTGAATGCGATTCAATGCTCCGCATGGTAACTCACCACAAAATGCTGATTTAACAATTCTATGCACAGCTTCTGTTGTGTAACCACTGCCCCAGAACTTAGGCAGCAAATCGTAACCTATCACAGCATTTTTCATTTTAGGACTCCAAGTATTAAACCCACAAGTCCCTATTAATTGATGTGTTTCTTTTAAGCGTATAGCCCAACGAATACCAGAGTTTTCTGTAAAGCGGGCGTTAAAGAATTCTATTAAATTACTCGCTTGTGAATGTTCAGTAAATGCGTCCAGATCATAATATTTGACAACTGAATTGTCTGAGAATAAATCAAATAAGCTCTTTGAATCTTCTGTCGTTAATTTATCTAACCTTAAACGATTAGTTTCTAATACTGGAAATAACAACCTAAATCCTCCATGAACTATAGTATTCTACTTGAGTCGCTTACTATTTTTACCACTCTCGCCATTCTTCTGTAACATCACCTTCAAATTCTACATTGGCTTTAGTTGTTACTTTTTGAATGAAATCACAAATATCTTCACGTTGGTCAGTTTCTATTAAACATTGACCACAGTCATCGTTTAATTCGTTCAAAGATAAGATTAAATATTTAATATGATTTTTAGTACTATCAACAGTTTGAATTTCTGATCCCATTGACGACATAAACTCTAAGAGTAATGTAATGCAATCAGTAACATTATCAGATGTGTAATCAGGTTGATTTTCTCCCTCAATAAAATCTAACATTCCATATTGAATACTTTTAAGTAAACTTTTCACATAAATCTCCGTAAAAAAAATGCCCAATTAAGGGTAAAGTTTAGTTAGCTAAAATGTGAAGCTAAACGTAAGCTAGCCAAGGGTTAAAAGCCCAGCTTGAATACCTTGCTATATTACAAATGCAACAATAATTGCCGTTACAGCTAATACACTGTACTCGGGCATCCCTGTTGGTAACTTAGACATAAGTACGAAGCAAACGAAAGCTAAGGCAAATAAAATGGCACTGCCAACAAAAACCCCCATGAATGTATGTCCCATAATTAAACCAACAATAGCTAAGGGAATACTAAACAATAATGCTGAAAAATAAGGTTCCTTTTTCATCAAGTATAATTTATATGAAAGAGCTAACATCAATAGTTTAATAATCAAAAAGAGCATGGAAATACCTTGTAATATAACGCCCATTTAAGGGGGAGTAATGGTTAGTTAAAATAGCGACCAAGGGGTAAAAGCCAACGGCTTTTTGTCCTTGTTTAATTTTTTGTTAGCTTGTTAATCAGCATAGGTATGCAATATTTCGTTTACAGAGGACCGTTTATCGAAGCTGAAGTTACAAAGTTGAATATACCCAACATTATGACTAGGTGAAAGCCAAAAGTAACTCCCCATTGAGTCAATTGATAAACCTCTATGAGAATATACTGTCTCACCTTTAACCTTCCTAATGAACAGCCCATTATTATATGGTACTCCTCCAATTTTAGAAACGGTCTTTAAAGAAGATAATATTTGACTGATAAAATGACCTTTACTGTCGTCAGTATTCTGGAAACTGGAGAGTCCTCCAATGTTGGAAACAGGCTTCATCGGATGCAAGAATGTACTCCAAAATAATTTGTCATCAATAGGGGACATTAAATGACTTATCCATTTGGCAAAATCAGGAAGCGTAGATAAAATTCCGCCATCGCCCTGGGTAATTAGATTTGATGAATTACGTCGATATTTGTATGTAGGCCAATTTACAACACTATACCCCGTAGCACTCCAAGGAATTTCAATAGTCTGTGAACTCACAAGTTCAGTCGAAGACATTCCAAGTGGTTTAAATAGTTGTTTTTTAGCTAAGTCACTAAAAGGTATTCCACTAGCTTTTTCAAGTATATCAGCCAAAAACAAATAACCCGTATTACTGTAACTTGAATTTTCTCCCGGTTTGAATGATGGTGCAGATAACGCCATCATAGTATCAAGAACGTGCATTAGAGTAACATCACGTGCAATCGGCTTCCCTACAACTAGATCTTCAAGTACATGGGGTATGGTAGATACCCTTTTTACAAGTTCCTCCCTAGTTTTTTCATCATTTAAATAGTCTGGCAGACCACTTTGGTGATTAATTAAATGACGTAACTTGATATTTTCAAACCAACGGGGGCCTTGGGGATAATATTTCTTCAATGAATCATTTAAAGATAGTTGGCCTTTCACCTCTAATTGTAACGCTAAAACAGCAGTAAAATGTTTAGTAATAGACCCCAAATTAAAAACGGTTTTCTTATCTATTGGAACTTGATAGCGTAAGTTTGCCTGCCCAAAATAGCGCTCATAAACTAATTCACCTGTCTTCACCACACCAACAGCACAACCAGGATTTTCAGAGTTTAACTCACTAAAACCATCACTAACGTTAGCATCTACGGTGAATGATATAGTGTTTAAAATAGTAAAGATTAACAAAGGTATTTTCATTTAAAATCCATTTTATCAATGCCAAGTTTTGTATTGTAAGCTAACGCAGCCATAAGTGGACAAAATAGGCGACGATGGAGCAAATAGCCAATTTTTTTTGTTGTGCTTGAATGACTTAACTTCACATCCTTTGTACTGCTAACACCACGTTAAGAGACTTTAATTATTGGTTAAAAGTGAGGCGAAGCGGAACCTAACCAACGGTTAACCCTCGTAAAATTGGTGGATTTATTTTATTATTATGCAGTAATAGTGCGCGTAGTATAACCGGTTCGGCACTTCCCATGGACGGTGCTTGGGCCGCCCAATAAAAAACAGGATAATATATGTTAGCTAACAACGAAAAAACAGTAGGTGAAAAAATTCGCCGTCAAGTAATGGGCGATGAATTTGTTGACCGCGCACTTAATAATGCCGATGATTTTAGTCAACCTATGCAAGACTACATCAACGATCATGGCTGGGGAGCAACCTGGCAGCGAACTGAATTAGATCTTAAAACCCGTAGTTTAGTCACTATCGCTATGCTGGCAGCACTAAGAGCTCCTCAAGAACTTAAAGGGCATATTCGTGGTGCATTAAATAATGGCGCGACTAAAGAGGAAATAAGAGAAGTATTACTGCACAGCGCTGTGTATTGTGGCGCGCCAGCTGCACAAGAGTCTTTTAGAGCCGCTAAAGAAGTTTTATAAATCGTCTATAAATATCGCTTTAAAGTTGTAAAGGCTAGACAAAAAATTTGCCTAGCCTGCTCACTTATTTAGTTAAAAATCATCATAAAAACGCGACAAAACTCTAAAAACTTCGAATTTCTACGGCATTACTATTGAAGTTAAACTTGTTGATTTTTCCACATTCAGCAAAATGATTACTCGATGCATAGGGTGTGTTAGCTTGGTTGATGTCACCTTCCCAACCTTGACCATTTTTAACATAGGCTTTTACTTCAAACTTGTTATTAACCGCTTTACTACAATCCATATCAACATCTAACATCCAGTAATGTTGACCCCAAATATTTAACGGCTCTTCACCATAACCATCATTAGCAACGGTACGCTTTGCTCCCCAACCTGCAGGCCAAGCATTGGTGGTCCAATCAAGCGGAGTTCCTTCAGCGGTGCTACTTTGAGCGGCTTCACTGCCATACCAATCTAAGTAGCTTTCATTGGTTTTCCATGGCGTTGTCGTTGCGCTTTTTAAATTGTTATGGCGAATAGTCATTGCACACTCAAAATTAGTGGTTTGACAATTTCTACCAAGATTATTATTGGCGTAGTTATGATCAATGCCGCCGCGAATAAACATATCTTGACCACTTTGCGTTTGTGCTTGAATAAATATCACCGTACGTTTCAATGTTGCTGGGCCTGTTACTTCACCATTAATTTTTGCGCCTTGATGAATGGCAAATGCATCCCAAACACCTACATTGGCATTAATACTTCCACCGTTGTTTACTGTAATCGTTTCACCGCTACACGATTTAGCATCAGCAGATAATTGACCTTTTAAAACGTTACAATAACTACCTGCGCTCATTTGTGTATTTAGCGTAGACGTTAAATTAACATCTTCTTTATTAATTGCGACAAAACCCGAACTACCTCGACCAAAAGCAATTTGGTTATTGCCATTATCCCACCAGTTTGTGGTGTTCCAGTTATCTGCGGTATTATTTCTAAAGTCGACACCACCAGCAATATATGACCATCGATGCTCACACTTCCAACTACTGCCAAAGCATTCTAGATCACCATTGTTATGGACCGGAACACTTGGAGCACCCGCATCAGTATCACCCTGAAAGTCATAGCTCGACATAACTTTTGGGTAACCATACGGATAAGCCAACATAAATAGATTCGCTAAGTCGTATAAACGGCCATCTTCAAAAGTAATCACATTACCACCGCCACCATGACCACGTTGATTATCATGGTTATCGACAAAAACTACCGCGGAACTACTCGGTAAAAAGCCCCAAGCTTCACCAAAACTACTCAGTGATGCTAGGCTGCCATTTTTGAAGGTGTTACCTAGCTGTGTGGTATATTTAAATTCGGTTACTAAACCTGTGCTTTGGTATTCACTGGAGGTGATGGGTTCCCCGCCTTGATCAATCACTTCCTGAAAGACCAAAGGCGAACCATTAACTCTCGATAATACCCCTTGAATATCACCTAATGACATGTGCTTAGAGGCGTCAAACCGAAAGCCTGTAACGCCAATGCCTTGCAGGTCGTTTAAATAACCCACGAGCGTTTCTTGTACATAAGCAGCACCGGTATTAAGATCGGTTAAGCCGACTAGTTCACAGTTTTGGACTTGCCAACGATTGTTATAATCGGTAATGGCACAAGTATCATGAAAGTCTTGTGGCCCATAATTTGGGAAGCTTTTGTTACCATAATTACTCCCTGCAGTACCCGTACCACTACCAGATGCCATATGATTTAAAACTGCATCAACATATATTTCTACGCCAACAGCCTTGCAACGATTCACCATATCGACAAACTGGGCACGGTTACCGCCTCGACTCTCAATTTTATAGCTTACCGGTTGATATCGAGTCCACCATTGTCCCCCTTGAATATGCTCATTAGGTGGTGACACTTGAACTGCGGCATAACCTTTAGGGCCTAAGTAGTCTTCACATTCTTTGGCAACATCTTGCCAGCTCCATTCAAAGAGATGAACAAAAGTAGTCGGTTGAGCAGCAGCTTGAACCTGACAAACAATACCTAATGCCATACCTGTTGTTAATAACGATTTTATTACTTTAGTTTTCATTTTTATTGTTATTCCTAATGTAAAATTAATGTTTGTATTTGCTTATTAAATAGCCAAGACAGGTTGCGTTAAATTTAAACAAAGCGCTATATCAAAGAAGATGAATACGTATTCAACCATTTATTGTCGGTGTTTTACCAAACAAGAAACTATATTGAAATTATGATGACCTAGATGAAGATGAAGATGAAACGTGTTGACAACGTCGGTAATGGGATCACTGACATTATGATAAAGAGATCTTGCTCTCTGGTAACAAGACCTTGCGATAATGAATGCTTTTGCCACAGAAGTCTGTGGCAAGCTTAGCTATTTATTAATAAAATTAGCGACCAGCTGAAAAGTTTGCTGACACTCTTCTTCAACCAATGCATCAAGTAACATATAGGCATGCGTTAACCCATCCAACTGATGATGCACCGCTACCCCAACCGCTTTTAGCGCTTTAGCATAAGCTAAACCTTCACCTCTTAACGGGTCGCATCCGGCGGTAATAATTAAGGTTTCAGGTAAAGTCTTACTTATTTCACCATACAAAGGTGATGCTGTTTTACGGTTATCACTCGCTTTAAAGTACTGATTAAAGTACCAAGTTATTTTATCTTGCTCAAGTAAAAAATCTGAACCATTCTCAGTAAAAGAAGGCTGCTGGCCTGTGTAATCAACACTTGGGTAAATTAAAATCTGCTTATCGATTCTTAAGCGTTTATCTTGCTTGCACTGCACGGCCTTGCACAAAACTGAGTGTTGGCCCCTCACCTATTAAAGGCGCCAATTTAAACATACTGCAATGCCTCTAAGCCAATGAAAGTCTATGTCGCATTTTCTTCTAGCCATTCAAAGTATGAAAAGATATTAGCCGATATTATGGAAGGTATTAGACGTTCTAGAGAGCTTGATATCATCAATAAAAATACCGGCTACCCTATTAATTATTGATATTTTTGCCTTTAGGGTTTAAAAAAAGGGGCGTTAGGTAAAGTTTCTGTATATTTAGCTTCTTTCACTAAAGCCTCTAAATCTTTAATAATCAATTGATTACGTTTTTTATCAAGCGTACCTTCTTTTTTCCAGTGTTGTAACTGCTTATTTATCACTTGCCTAACTGAGCCAGTCATCCGCGCTAAGGTTTCATCGTTTAAACCGTTAACCAAATGATGTTGATGCTCTGCTTCTATTGTGCCGTTATAAAACTTAATTTTATTAATATGTTCTAAAATAATACGGCTTAAACGTGTAGTAACATCGTGTAAAACTAGGCTACTGGCTTGTTGTTCTTTTTCACGCATTTTTTTCGCTAAGTAAGGCATAAATTGCTGGTTAAACTCTGGATACGTCCACAACCAATGCCGCATGGTGGAAAGTTTCACTGACAATAACTTTACCGTTGTTAAAGGTGAAACAATAACCTCATGTGGTTGATCGTCTAACAGCACCATTAAGTCAAAACAGTCGCCCGCATAAAGCATATCTAACGTAGCTTCTCTGCCCGTTTCTGGATTACTTTGTTTGATTTCTAAACTACCGCTAATCACCACAAAAAATCGCTGAGTAAGTAAGGCCGGATTAAAGTAATCACCTTTGTACCATTCATCAAGCTGAAATTCTTGTTGAAAATCTTCAATTAACTTCGCCGGTAAATCTGCAAAAATATTAGCTTGCTTTACTAAAACTGGGCTAGCTTTTTGAGGTAGATGAGTAGCGTCTTTATTCATAAGAGTAGTATTTAAGCGATAGCTGGCACGAATAGTTTTATTCTACCCTTTGTATCTATAGAGCAAAAGACAATGTTGCTTTTTAAATTTACAGACTATTCCTCACGTTAATCTGCTGACTTTTAACTTATAAAGCCTAGATAATATAAGAATTATAAAATGATCGATACTGTCATATTTGTGACAGAAGCATTTTATGACCTTAGCTATTATAGCGCCACTAACCAAACATCTAACCTTAAAACATCAACGTTAGTTTGTTTATACGGTCAAACTGCTTGCTGGATAATGACCATAAAGCATTAGACTTTTTTTAATAAATAATAGGTAATTATTATGTCTAAGATTATTGGTATAGATTTAGGTACAACAAATTCATGTGTAGCCGTTATGGAAGGTGGCGTTGCTAAAATTATTGAAAATGCAGAGGGTAGCCGCACCACTCCGTCAATTGTTGCTTATGCAAACGAGGAAACATTAGCGGGCCAACCGGCAAAAAGACAAGCCGTTACCAACTCTAAAAATACATTATTTGCGATTAAACGCTTAATTGGTCGTAAATTTGATGATAAAGAAGTACAAAAAGACATTAAGTTAGCCCCTTATAAAATTGTCAAAGCAGACAATGGTGATGCTTGGGTTGAAGTTAATGGTAAAAAATTATCACCACAAGAAGTATCAGCGCAAATTTTACGTAAATTGAAAAAAGATGCTGAAGCCTATTTAGGTGAAACGGTTACCGAAGCGGTTATTACTGTCCCCGCTTATTTTAATGATTCACAACGCCAAGCAACCAAAGATGCCGGTAAAATTGCTGGACTTAATGTCAAGCGTATTATTAATGAACCAACAGCTGCGGCATTAGCCTACGGCGTTGATAAAAATAACAAAGCTGACCAGAAAGTGGTGGTTTATGATTTAGGTGGCGGTACCTTTGATATTTCAATTATTGAAATTTCTAATGTAGATGGCGAAAAACAATTCGAAGTATTAGCAACCAATGGTGATACCTTTTTAGGTGGCGAAGACTTTGATTTACGCCTGATTAACTACCTTGCTGATGAATTTAAAAAAGAAAGCGGTATTGATATTCACCAAGACCCATTAGCGTTACAGCGTATTAAAGAAGCGGCTGAAAAAGCAAAAATAGAGTTGTCATCAGCACTACAAACTGACGTGAACTTACCGTATGTCACTGCTGATGCTAGTGGTCCTAAACATTTAAACGTTCAAATTACCCGAGCAAAATTAGAGTCTTTGGTTGATGACTTAGTGAAAAAGACTATCGCTCCGTGTGACCAAGCACTCAAAGATGCTGGTTTAAGTAAAGGTGATATTGATGAAATTATTTTGGTAGGTGGTCAATCACGTATGCCAAAAGTACAAGAAGCAGTTAAAACCTTCTTTGGTAAAGAGCCACGTAAAGATGTTAACCCAGATGAAGCAGTGGCTATTGGTGCAGCGATTCAAGCAGGTGTGTTATCAGGTACGGTCGGTGATGTACTACTGCTTGATGTAACGCCATTATCACTAGGTATTGAAACTTTAGGCGGTGTAATGACTAAGCTTATTGATAAAAATACTACGATACCAACACGTGCTTCTGAAACATTCTCTACGGCCGAAGATAATCAAGCCGCGGTAACTGTGCATGTATTGCAAGGTCAGCGTGAAATGGCAACAGATAATAAATCGTTAGGTCAATTTAACTTAACAGATATTAACCCCGGCCCTCGTGGCTCGGTGCAAGTTGAAGTCACTTTTGATATTGATGCAGATGGTATTTTAAATGTCTCAGCAAAAGATAAAGCAACAGGTAAAGAGCAGAGTATTAAAATTACGGCATCAAGTGGTTTAACTGAAGATGAAGTTAATCGCATGGTCGACGATGCCCACAAGCACGCTACTGAAGATAAGCAAAAACGTGAGTTAGTTGAACAACGCAACCAAGCCGATCAATTGATTCATACGGTACAAACGTCAATGACTAGCTTGAGTGAAGATCAACAAGCCGAGCTTAAAACATTAATTGAGCAATTAAAAATGGCCGTTAATGGCAATGATAAAGCGGCGATAGAAATGCGACAAAAAGCATTACAAGAAGCGCACAGTAAAATAATGCAAGCTTCGAAATCACAAGCAGAGCAGCCTCAAGGTGATGCGGCTAATGATGGTGCTAAAACCGAAGAGATTATTGACGCTGACTTTGAAGAAGTGAGTAATGGTTAATCAACCTATGGTGGCTGATAAGGTAAGTTAAGCACTTATTTATCATAATACAGTATAAAAACAAAATCCCTAATATTAATTATTAGGGGTTTTTTATTATGATAAAATAAATAGCTAACTATTCTAAGAGGTATAGAGCTTTTCTGTTCTTTCGTCGATACATTCATATGAACCCATCTCAAATTCTCGACAAACCCAAGGTCTATTTTCGTAAATAGAACACAATAATGTATCTCTGTTTAACGCTGAGCACAGACCATCATCAAGTCGTAACATGGATTCGTGTCCATGGTCATCAATATAGATATGGCGATGAGGCACACCAGTATCTGAAATAATTCTAACTTCTAAACTACAGCAACATGCCTGGCAATTTGCACAGGTGACTTCGGGAACGGGAATATTTTTTACTTCAATGTTCATAATAAATAATAAATAACAATAAACTTAATGGTGAATAGGATACGCTAAACGGCCCAACTTCTCGAGCAAATAGAAGATGATGGGGCAAATAGCAGACATAAAAAGAGCTGATTAAAGCACTGCACTACAAAACAGCCACAATATTTTGTACAATTTGGAGACGCTATTGCCTCTCAATACTAACGTTAGAAATCAAAATGTTTAAAGAAAACATCATAAATGACCTTTTCTACTTCAGTTCCATAACAACGCGTATGCTTAAATTCACCATCTTCTTCGTAAACACTAGGTTGTAGATGATATATTTAATTTTATCTTTACCTTCGACTCTCGCTGGATAATTTTTCAATATATCAAAATGGCTCAAACGTGTCATCATGTCAGCTAAACAGCTTTCATCTATCTGAAACTCTGAGATGTGATGACCTATATATTCATTTTTTGTATAACCTAACACTTCAAGTTCACACTCATTAGCATAAACAATAATACCTTCTGGCGATACCGCATGAACACCAATCGATGAATTATAGATAAAGTCTTCTGAATTCTCTGTAAACATAAAATCACCTAACGCCTTACTCGTGTCAAAATAAATAGTTAAAAAATAGACGATAGACAACAGTAAACTATTTCTGCCAGTTTAAGTCACTCATAAAAAACAATGGGTCGATAAACGCAGAAACACAACAAGTGCTCATTTTAACTTAGCCGTAACTAATAAGTTTAAGAGTAGTTTAGTTCAGCTCAAATAAATATCCAGAAAAGTATATTTTCAAGTCAACACAAAAAAAACTAATATTTGGGCCTTCAAAATTATCAGATACGCTTTAATACTACACTATTGTTAAAAACGATTATAAGGAAACTAATTCACTTTCTAACCAATGTTTAGCAGTCGATGTGTTATTAAAAAATTTGTTTTTAATGCCAGCCTTATTATACACAGCCTCAAATTCAAGTTGAGTGGTTAATGCAAATGAGCTGTGTATCATATTAATAGCAATGGCCTTAGCGGTTCCGTGCTTCACTTTATACAAGTGATAATCTAAACCTTCCTGTGTTGCTAATGTTTCTCCTTTAAGTATCACAATGATCCCGTAATTTACATTGATAAAGTTTTCTAGGACGACTTGTTGTAGATTAGCGTGCATTTGTTTGAAAAACTCGACATTCCATGGACCCACTGCATCGATAATAATAATATTATTATCGAGTGTGAATTGGCATTGGCCGTGCGAAGCAAATTTTTGAATCAATGAAATCTACCTATTTTATCTAATGATAATTAATCGAGAAGCTGGGTTTTATAATCATTTATCATTAAGCATAATATATAAGATTAATTTAATAAAGTTAATGTAATAACGTAATGATTAATTGTTATTTTCTCATTGAAATCATCAACTTTTTTTTATAAAAAACTCAGTCTATCTAGGTAGCTGAATTTAAAAATAGATACCAATAATAAGTGTTACTTTACTATTTTAGTTTTATTGCCTTTAAGTCGAAGGTATTGGTAAATAACCTTGGATCTTCAATCTTATCTAGCATCGAAAATTCGGGTAAACAATCATCATCAACGTAGTCAGCAAAATCGCCAGTGGGATCAAAAACTAAAATATCTAACGCTAATCGATCAAGTCCATACAAACCACGGTGGATCATATCGGCCGAAAAAACTAATAAATCACCGGCCGCTAACTTTATTTCTTTACCGGTAGAAAGGTTTTCGCTACTCACTCTGCCCTTTTCTTCTTGTCGAACATTAAATTCTTCTTCGTTATCCCAGCGTTTATGTGTTCCGGGCACTAATTCCATACCGCGCTCATCAAATAATGGCACACGTAAGTGAACAACTTGTGTCTCTTGAATGGCTTTTTTCTGTTCTTCAACCTCGTGATCATATTGGCAATCTCGATGCCAAAAATCTTTTTGTGTTGGATTAACGGGATTAAAAAACAATTGAGTATTCATAAAGGCTGGCTTTGCCGCTATAACCGACTCGACAACAGCCATTATTTTTTTTGAACTAATAAAGTTGAAAAGCTTAACGCGATCGTCAAATGCTAAGTACTGACTGCCGGTGATCAAAGAAGAGTTGAACGCTTCTTCTTGATAAAATTTTGCGTGATCTTTTTTCCAAAGATCGTGAAATTTCAATACCACTTGTCTTAGGGCTGAAATTTCAGTGTCATTAAAGTAATTTCTAATAACAAAGTAACCTTGGGCATCATAATGCCCCTGCAACTGACTTTGATTTTCTAACATTAACGGCTTTTACCTTGGCTTGACTGTTTAGGATTATATTTTGACGATTGATTAACGCTCATATCTCATCCACAGTTTGTAATAAACCGCATTACACCTAGCATTATCATCCATAATGCCATCTCTATCACAATCGGAACCCGTCAAAGATTTAACAACATCAGTGCCATATTCGGCGATATCTTCTGGCTCAGGTCTAACTTCAATGGTGACTTTCGGAGAATGTTCGATGAAATCGCCAACGTCTTTGTATCGTGAGAATTGTTCTTTTGAAATAATATCACCGATATCAACTTTTTTCGCTTCGAAAGCGTAGAAATTTTTTGCACTAAACAACAAGAGTACAACAATAAAGACAGCTATAAATTTCATCAAATATGCCTAAAAGTTATTAAAATTAACATGTTGATTGACCTGAAAAGGCCACGCTATTATTTAACGCAAGTATTATAAAACACAATGTCACCGTTGTACCTTAGTGAAATTTATTAATCGTTAATAATTTCACTAATAGTTGGTTTAATTGAACATTTTTTTTCAAAAAAATAAAAACCAAAAACAATAATCCATTGAATTAAAACAACTTATTTTTGGCGTAAACTTTGCTAAATAGATAACATCTTAATGTCGAAGGGAAATACAATGTTATTGGATATTCAATCACTTAGCCATCAATACCAAACTGGCAAGCACACACAACTAGCAATCAAATTATTATCACTACAAGTTAGACCAGGGATTTTAGGCTTACTAAGCGCTAATGGCGCAGAAAAATCTAGCTTAATGCGTATTCTTGCTACGATAACAAAACCTAGCCAAGGAAAAATTTTATGGCAAGGACAAAACATTGTTAAATCACCACAGTTATTGCGTAACGAACTCGGTTACCTGCCTGAATATTTTGGCGTCTATGACCAATTGTCGGCTATTGAATTTTTGTAATACATGGCCGGCTTAAAAGGGTTAAATCAATCTTTAGCAACTCAAAGAATCGAGGATTTACTTGCTAAGCTCAACCTTACCCATGCTGCTCATATGCCATTGAAAGGTTATTCGGGGGGATGAAACAGCGCATTGGCATTGCACAGGCTTTACTTAATGACCCGAAATTATTGATTATTGATGAACCAACTGTGGGTCTAGATCCACAAGAACGTGCCAATTTTCGCCAGTTATTAACTGAATTAGCCGATGACCGTTGCATTATTTTATCAACTCACATAGTCGCAGATGTTGAATCTATTGCTGACCAAATTGCGATTATGCAAACTGGGCAATTAATTCAATCAGCAACTCCAAAGGCACTACAAGAAAAAGTTGCCGATAAATGCTGGCATCTCACCACTAACTTGAATGAATTAAAACAAATTCAGCACGATTTTATTGTCAGCCACAGTGTGCGAAAAGACAACAAGGTCGAGTTAAATATTGTCGCTGAACACTGCCCTGATGCGCGAGCAATACCAAGAGCGCCAATATTAGAAGATGCGTATCTCTACTTTACCAGTAATAAGCGTGCTCGAACGGTTCTTGCGAGGGCATGTTAATGAATCAATTATGGCAATGTAGGGTCGCTGATTTTAAACAACGAACTCGCCAGCAAAGCTTTGTGGTTACTTTACTGGCGATGTCGGTATTAACCTTACTTTTTTTCCCTTCACTCGATGCTCAATATCAAACACTTATTATCAATGGCTATAGAGGTCTTTATAACAGTGCCTGGTTAGGTGTTTGTTTGGCGATGTTGAATGTTTTATTTTTACCTATTATTTGTTTTTATCTGATTAAGAATGGCCTTGAATTAGATCGAAAATCGATGACCTGCGAACTTATTGCCGCCACTCCTATGAGTAAGTTATCTTTTATATTCGCCAAATGGTGCACCAATGTTTTAATTTTGTTTACTATCGTATCGGTTATGCTGATCAGTTGTATTTTACTGCAACTTTATTATGGGGAAAATTATCAGATAGACCTTTGGGCGTTAGCTTGGCCCCAATTAGTCTTTGTTCTACCGGTGTTATTAGTTGTTGCTTTAGTGGCGATAATGTTTGAATCAATAAAATGGCTTAAGGGTGGCTTTGGCAATGTTGTTTATTTTTTCTTGTGGACCGGCTCTATTGTTCAAACCATTGAAAGCGTTTCAGGAGTTGGCGCAATACTTTCTGCTATAGAAACGGAGGTTGCAGAACGTTTTCCGCCACAAGCAGGCTCAACACATATTGGCGTAACGGTTGTTGATGAAGAAAATTCAGTAAACACTTTTCTTTGGCAAGGAATAGAGCCAACAGCACAGTATTTATCGAGTATTCTGCCGTTACTGATCATTTGCTTAAGCTGTTTTATTATTGCAGTAACCTTTTTTGATCGTTTTAGTCGAAACCCCGTACCTGAAACCAAACAAACCTCATGGCTAATAAACACCTTAACCCGTCAAGTGTTCAATCGACTCGATGTGCTATTTACCATGCTAACCAAGCACTTTGCTTTTACTCGCTTATTACGTTTAGAACTCAAATTATTATTAAAAAGCCATTCGATTTACTGGCTGTTAGGTCTTTTAACGTTAAATATTATTCAACTATTTATCAGTCAGCAATTACTGGTTAGCATATTTTTACCGCTGTCATGGTTATGGTGTGTTTTAGTGCTTTCACAGTTCGGCCAAGAAGAAAAACAAGCAAATACGGTTGAGTTAGTCACCTACAGTAAAAAGTCAGCGCTATTGCAAAGTTTAGCGAGCTACTCTGCTGCATGGATATTATTAGCATTGGCCAGTTTGGGTAGTGTACTTAGATTTGCGGCGATAGCCGAGTGGCTGTTAATCATACAATTAATTATAGCCATTTCATTTACCGTATCCCTTGCTTATTTTTGTGGGGTATTGACCGGCACAAAGCGAATGTTTGAAGTGCTATGCCCGGCAATTTGGTATATAGGACCTATTCAAGCAGCACTATATCTAGACTTTTTGGCGTTAATAGCACCATAAGTTGGCAAACGGGCATGCCTTATTATTATGCTGCTCTCGCAATTGGCTTAATGTTGTTAACAGTACGCGCTAAAAGTAGCCGTTAATTTATTAACGGTTGTTTACACTAAGATATCGATTTAAAAAGGATAACGATTGAACTCATCAGCCGTTAGCCTTAACATTCAATTATTGCTTCACAGTCTATTTAAATAAAGACCGATTGAACCATGCTTATTTAAGCTAATTTTCCTCAAAAATATCGACTTAATAATCCAGGGAGCCTTTTGTGCCATCTTCTTTTACCAGTAAACTGCCTAATCTAGACACCAGTATTTTCACAGAAATGTCGATGATGGCAAATCAATATCAGGCAATTAATTTGTCGCAAGGTTTTCCTGAATTTGATACACCAGAATTTTTAAAAGATAAAATAAACTTAGCCATTAGTGAAGGTAAAAATCAATATTCACCCTCAAACGGTTTACCTGAGTTATTAACGCAAGTTGCCGCTATGGTGCATCGACAGTATCAAACAGATTTAACCACTGCGCAAAAACTGAATGGGCTAAAAAACGTTACAATAACCTCGGGGGCTACCGAAGCACTATGGGTTGCAATACAAGTGCTGGTTCGTCCAAATGATGAAGTGATTATTTTTGATCCCGCTTATGACTCTTATGAGACAGCCGTTGAACTTGCTGGTGGAGTTTGTCGCCATGTCGCACTAGATGCGCCTAACTATGCAATAAACTGGTCGTTAGTTGAGCAAACCATTAATGAAAATACACGTGCCATTATTATCAACAGCCCACACAACCCAACGGGATCAATACTCAGTGCTGCAGATCTTACTAGCTTACAAGCTTTGATTGAGAAATATGATTTATATGTAATAAGCGATGAAGTATACGAACACATGACGTTTGACGGCTTACGTCATGAAAGTATTTTACGTTACCCTGATTTGTTTAAACGCGCCTTTGTCGTCTCTAGTTTTGGTAAAACCTTTCATTGCACCGGCTGGAAAATGGGTTATTGCGCCGCACCTGATGCGCTTACGGTCGAGTTTAGAAAAATTCATCAGTATGTTACCTTTTGCTCATTTACCCCGGCACAAATAGCTATAGCGCAAATGCTAAAACAGCATCCCGAGCATATCACCGAGTTATCAAATTTCTATCAGCAAAAAAGAGACTTACTGATCAATGCACTAAAAGACTCTCGCTTTAAGATGCTACCGTCAAAAGGTACTTATTTTTTATTGCTTGATTACTCTGCAATCTCAGCGCTAAATGATCGTGAATTTTGTCAGTGGTTAACCCAAGAAGTCGGTGTTGCTGCCATTCCGTTAAGTCCCCTGTATCCCGCTGAAAAAAGGGAGTCTTATCATCAAAATAATAAAGTAATCAGACTTTGTTTCGCAAAAAATGACGATACTCTACTTAAAGCCGCAGGAATATTATGTCAACTTTAACCATAGCCGCAGTGCAGTTCGATATTAGTTGGTTAGACAAACAAAGCAATTTTGATCGTTTAGAGCAACTTTTCAAAGATCACTTTACTGACCATGCTGCTGTCGATTTATTATTGCTACCAGAAACATTTTCAACTGGTTTTTGTATTAATAGAAAAGATGTGCAAGAGCCAGAAGATGGTGGCTCTGCTCTACATTGGTTAAAGAAAATAGCAAAGCAATATAACTGTGTAGTGGCTGGCACGGTTTTAGTGAGCCAAAATGATAAAAAAGTGAATCGTTTTTATTGGGTCTTTGCTGATGGTCGGGTTGAACATTATGACAAGCGCCATTTATTTCGTTTAGGCAAAGAGCAAGACTTTGTTGAGCAAGGCCAGCACAGAAAAATAATCAACATTAGGGGTATAAAAATACTGCCTTTGGTTTGTTATGATTTGCGCTTTCCTGTTTGGTCGAGAAACCGCCAAGATTATGATCTTATGGTCAACGTTGCTAATTGGCCTGCTCCACGTCGTCTTATATGGGATACCTTATTAAAAGCCCGAGCGATGGAAAATCAAAGTTTTGTGGTCGGAGTTAATCGTATCGGACCAGACGGTAACGATATGCCTCACTCTGGTGGCACAACTGTCATTAATTTTGATGGTGAGAACATACTTTCTGCCACAGATCACCAACAACAAATCATCACAACCCAACTCGACTTCAGTAAGCTTGATAAATTTAAAAATCAATTCCCCGCCTTTTTAGATGCAGATAAATTTGAGTTGTATTAAAAACCAGCCAATTTATTCTCGTAAGCCAAAGCCGTTTATTGTTATAAACAAGACAAACCTAAAACAAGATTATAAGTGGTTAAGTTGTTTTAGGTTTTTATACATTTTGAGCATCTAACCTGAATTACTAGCAAACCAGCTCATTTAATTCACTTTTCTTTGAATTCATTGAAAAAAATATATACTCTTTATGGCTAATTAAAGTTCGCCTATAAAACATATTCTAATAATTAAGCGTTTTTATAACTGGAGCATATAAGTAAATGAAGCGACTACTCGCGTTATTCCTCATCTCTGGCAGTTGTCTTGGTCAAGACTATATTAACCAATACACCAGCCACGCAGAAATGTTAAAACAATTAAAAAAACTGGGTGTTCAAACTCAGCAAATTGGTACTTCACGATCAGGAAAGTCGATAATAGTGGCTCAATTTGGTGATAAAAGCTCACCAGCAATTTTGGTTACTGGCAACGTTGATGGCGATTATTTAGTCGGTACTGAACTTGCGATGCGCCTAATCGAGGATCTAAAATCAGGTAAAGTCACCCGAAATGGTAAAAGTATATTTGTCGTACCTATGCCAAACCCTGATGCCACAAGTTTTATACTGGGTAAAAATGGTTATTCAACGAGCTTTAATGACTTAAAAACAGATGACGATAACGACCTAAAAATTAATGAAGATGGTCCTAATGATCTTAACAACGATGGTTTTATTTCTCAGTTAAGGATCTCAGACAGTTCTGGCCTATATAAAGCTAGTGAACAAGATGCTAGTTTATTAGTAAAAGTTGATCGCCTTAAAAACGAAGCAGGTCAATACCGTTTACTCAATGAAGGAAAAGATGACGACGGTGATGGTAAATTAGATGAAGATGGCTATGGCGGAACAGCAATAAATAAAAACTTTACCTATAACTATGACTATTTTGGTATTGGCTCTGGTATTAATCAAGCATCTGAACCTGAAACGCGTGCCTTAATAGATTTTGTTATCGATCATCAAAATATTTTAATGACCGTTAATTTTTCTAAATACGACAACCTCCATGAAAACTGGTCGGCTAATAAAGTACTGGTAAGTGAATATAAACGTCCACTGGAAGCCTTTGATAAAATGCCTAAAGAAGATGTTGACGGTTATAAATTATTTACTCACCTATGGCAGCAAGATCATAAAGACTGGCAGGTAAAAGCAGAAAACCGTGGTCAAGGTACTTTTCACGACTGGGCCTATTTTCACGGGGGTCGTTGGTCAATAGCCACCAACGGCTGGAATTTTAAGCAAATAACCATTGCCCAATCAGCTGACGTAGAAAAAAATAAAGAGGCTGATGTTGAAAAAAACAAAAACGCTTCTGCAAGCGAAGATACCAAAGAAGCTCGTTTGGTAACTAACGCCAAGGAAAAAAATCTGCAAGGAGCGATTATACCGTGGACAAAAATTTCACACCCAGACTTTGTAGATGAAAAGGTAGAAGTGGGTGGTTTTCGACTTGCCTATTTAAATAATCCTGATGTTGGCGTATTTGCTGAAACTAAAAGTTCGGAATATATTACTTCGCTAACCACACTTTTTCCTGAGCTTAACGTGAGCCAGAGCGTAAAAAAAATAGGTAAAGATCTTTACCGAGTGACCTTAAAAATAAAAAACATCGGCAAACTTCCAACACAAAGCGCCATGGGTAAACTCACCCGTTGGATGCTTCCCGTAAGAGTTCAGTGGAATTTACCCAAAGAACAATTTATTGGTGGTAGCAAGCGAACATTATTAGCGCCTATTGCCGCTCATGGCGATCAACAAGAAATCAAGTGGCTAATCAATACCAAAGGCTTCAATGATGCCTCATTTGAAGTATCTTCACCTGTCATCGATGCGGTGACACAAACCGTTAATTTTGGAGCTTAATCATGAAAAAACTATTGCTCATCTGCATTTTAACGGCCACAGCTTTGTTAACTATAACGGCACAAGCCGCAGACAAACTCACTGGATTACAGGCATTAGGTGCGCCTTTAGACCCAAAGGTAGATATACGCTGGAATCGTTTTTATGACTCAGAAAGTACTATAACGATACTCAAAAAAATAAATAAAGCTTACCCTAAACTTACTCGACTAGAATCTATTGGTCAGTCTTACGAAGGTCGTGATATTTTTGTTATTAAAATTACCAATTATAACAACGGTGATGATACGACAAAACCGGCGATGTATATTGATGGCAATATTCATTCTAATGAGATTCAAGGTACAGAGGTTTCTCTTTATACCGCTTGGTATTTAACTGAGAGCTACGGAAAAGTGAAGTGGATCACCGAGCTACTTAACGATAAAGCTTTCTATATTGTCCCTACAATTAATCCTGACGGGCGTGACTGGTTTATGAAGCAGGCTAATACTGCGCACTCTCCTCGTTCGGGCATGGTACCTACTGACAACGATCTTGACGGTGAAATCGATGAAGATGGTCCAGAAGATCTCAATAATGATGGCCACATTACTCGCATGCGCATTAAAGATAAGGTACGTGGTACTCACAAAGAAGACGAAAAATACCCAGGTTTAATGGTACCTGTTGAAGAAGGTCAAACTGGCGATTACCGCATGTTAGGAGCTGAAGGATACGACAATGATGGTGACGGTCTTGTCAACGAAGATGGTAAAGGGGTTTACGAATATGATCCTAATCGTGATTGGGCCCATGAATGGGAGCCAGCTTATATTCAAAGAGGTGCACGCCGTTATCCTTTTTCATTAAAAGAAACCAGTGCAGTGGCTAAATTTGTTAAAGCTCATCGTAATATTGCTGCCGCGCAAAGTTACCATAATACCGGTGGTATGATTTTACGTGGTCCGGGTAAAGCCAATAACAAATATACCCGTTCTGATATTAGCGTCTATGATTTTATCGCCAACCAAGGTGAGCAAATACTACCCAATTATCGCTACCTCGTCGCTTGGAAAGATCTTTATCAAGTCTACGGTGGAGAATTTGATTGGTTTTATGGCAACAACGGTATTATGGCATTTACGAATGAACTTTGGACATCGGCTAATATGTTTCGCCCAAACGATAAAACAAGCGATAAATTAGGCAATCAAAATCACAATTTCAACAAGCATATTTTATTTGGTGATGCTTTTGTTCCTTGGACTAAAGTAAAGCATCCAATTTATGGCGATATAGAAGTTGGCGGTTTTAAGAAGAATTTTGGTAGAACGCCACCTTCTTTCCTATTAGAAGAAGAAGCACACCGAAATATGGCCTTTACCTTATTTCACGCTTACCATATGCCACAGTTAGAAGTAACTCGTTCATCAACGCGCAAGCTCAGTAATGGTTTGTATGAAATAACGGTTAATATTGCTAATGAGCGAGCAATTCCGACAAGATTATCACAAGACATTAATAATAATTTGTCGTTTGAAGACCGCATATCGATTCTCTCTGATGACTTTTCAATATTAAGTGGGTTAACCGTTATTAGCGAAGGTGCCAACACACATACTGACCACGACTTAAACCCAGCAATGATTAAGGTCGCCACGCTTGCGGGTCACTCAACAACCATAGTGAAATGGATTGTCGATGGCAAAGGGACTTATAAAGTGACAGTAGACTCAGAAAAAGGCGGCAAGCACAGTAAAACGTTTAAGTTTTAACAAAGAATATAAAGGTAATATTCTGCTAATAACATAGTAATGTAAAACCGGCCTCTGTCGGTTTTTTATTAGCCGTTATTTAACACTTCTCCCCTCTAGTGAAGTGCTAAAAATATTATAATACGCCTTACATACGAAACAGCATTGTTGGCATCAAAGCTTAGTCATCTTAAGCTGCTGACTTAATGATTGATCAGTTAATAAAAATTATTATTTCTTAGTCGTTAATACCTAATAATATTTGATAACTTAGTATATTTTCAAAAAATTAAAATAAAATAAGAAGTCTTTTATGAATAATATGAAAAACATCATCACCAGTCTTTTGTTAATCATGGTACTGGCCGCATGTTGTGGAATAGATCCCGCATTAAATACTATTGATAGATTTATTACTAAACAAGCGGTTGATAAAACAAACCCTGCTTGGAAAACAACGTTAAGTAGACCGCCATTACTGAACTTTACCCAAGGAAGAGATTACTTTTGGGAGCTGCAAACAAACCAAGGTAACCTGACCATCAAGCTATTCACAGACTCTGCACCTATGCATGCTTCTAGTACTATTTACTTAACTAAATTGGGTTTCTATGATGAGCTAAGTTTTCATCGTGTTATTCCTGGCTTTATGGCACAAGGTGGCGATCCATTGGGTAATGGCACGGGCAACCCAGGTTATAAATATGATGGTGAATTTAATAGTGACATAGGCCACAGTGAACCAGGTATGTTAAGTATGGCAAATTCAGGCCCAAGCACTGATGGCAGTCAATTTTTCATTACTTTTAACGTGACACCTCATTTAGACGGTAATCATACTGTTTTTGGTAAAGTAGTGACTGATATAGAAGATAGCTTAACTAAAATTGAAGCATTAGGTAGCCAAAGAGGTAAAACTAGAGAAGCGGTCAACATCATTAAAGCGTCAATCCGTATTGCCGACAAAGAATAACTTAATATTAATTCTTGCTGATCACATCAGATTGACCCGTAAGTAATAATCGCTTATTGGTGTTATCGGCAGATCAAAAAATTAATATTCAAGATATGCATCTACGCTTAAAAGCCATGAATAAAACAGTCTTCACCTTGATATAAGTAAACATTATTATGTCTCAAGAAAAATAACTCACCTTTACTAAATTGCTATTATTTATTAACAAATTAAGATAGCCATCAACGTCTCTTTCTGGCCATTTATTGTTCTACATCATATTTTTATTAAAGTTGAGTACTATAATATTTTTTACAATGTATTAACTTAAAGAAAGGTCATTAATGAAAGCAGCTGTTATTCATCAATTCAAAGACAAGCTCGAAATTAAACAACTTGATAAGCCTACAATTTCGAGTCATGAAGTTTTAGTAAAGGTTCATGCTTGTGGTGTATGTCATACCGACTTACATGCGTGTCATGGTGACTGGCCAGTAAAACCTAAGATGCCACTTGTTCCAGGCCATGAAGGTGTTGGAGAAATCGTTGAAGTAGGCGAGCAAGTTAAGCACTTTAATCTTGGTGACCGTGTAGGTATTCCATGGTTATATAGTGCTTGTGGATATTGTGATTACTGCTTATCTGGTAATGAAAACCTCTGTTTGTTACAGCAAAATGCAGGGTACTCTGTTGATGGGAGTTATGCTGAATACTGTAAAGCAGATGGCAACTATGTTGTAAAAATACCAGACGAGATTAGCTATGTAGATGCTGCCCCCTTGTTTTGCGCAGGTGTTACAACTTTTAAAGCATTAAAAGTATCTACGGCTAAACCAGGTGAATGGGTAGCTATTTTTGGTATTGGTGGCTTAGGGCATTTAGCTGTGCAATATGCTGTAGCAATGGGCTTAAATGTCATCGCTATTGATACTGGCACTGAAAAATTGAAATTGGCTAAAGATTTGGGGGCCTCTTTTTGTTTAGATTTCAAGTCTGATGATGTTGTAGCAAGAGTTTTAGCTGAAACAGGCGGCGTTCATGCCAGTATTTGTACCGCTGTTAGTAAAAGTGGCTTTGAACAAAGTTACCAAGTTATTCGTCGTGGGGGTAAGTGTTTACTAGTTGGCTTACCCGCCGAAGATATGCCGTTACCTATATTTGATACTGTTTTAAATGGTGTTAGCGTTGTCGGCTCTATTGTGGGTACGCGTAAAGATTTAGTTGAATGCTTAGATTTTGCCGCTAGAGGAAAAGTTAAAGCGATCACCATTGAAAAGTCACTAGAAGATATTAATGATATCTTTGAAGATATGATCAACGGCGAAATTACCGGTCGAGTGGTTATGAAGTTTTAATCATTTCTATCTAGCTATTGGCATTTGCAACTAACGCTGCGATATCTTTGGTAACTTGAGTTGGAAAATTACAATCACCGTTTATTAGCCCAATAACAGATATATCTAAACTCGATGCATAAAGCACAATTAATCGTTATTAATAAATAAAAAAACCGGCAGATGCCGGTTTTTTATTTTTAACTACATGCGTTATTCTTATTTAGTTATTTATAATCTTCAATAAGATAATAACGAATATCTATTAAAGTGAGTGTAAACGCAATTTATTGAAAAACCTCATCTATTGCAATCACTTCAACATTTTTCGACGGCAGTGCTAACTTGTAACTTTCGATAATTTTATCGGTCGCTAAAAGCTCTGCTGGCTTATCACTGTTATACGTTAACGGTGATACTTGTTCAGACAACAAACGTTGCTTCATGTCTTTACCATCGCCTGAAATGAAAACATAATGAATATCATCTGTTTGTAAGTTTTCTTTGATAACACGATTAACATCATCTAATGATAGTTTTGCAAATTGATCGCGAACGTACTTAACAAACTCTTCTGTTTGATAAAACTCACTATCAAGTGCATAACCTAACTGTTTATCTTGGCTAGCCACTAATTGCGGTGCATAGTTTGTTAAGTAATTACGTGTTGCTTGAAAGTCTTTTTCGCTCATGCCTTTTTCAATCAAGTTGTCCAATTCATACAAAGCGGCACGCGTTGCGAAATGAGCATCATTATTTGAACGTAAAGGACGTAACCACACTTGAAAAATTTGACTAGAACGACCTAAATTTGCATCAGGTTTAGTTTGGTACATCCCTCGTGGAAAATATTCAATATAAGAATAATCTCCATAGTTCATGCCACGCGCTTGACGAATTTGTTGATACAAGTAGCTGTTAGAACTACGATGTTCACCAAAGTATGAACGCACTAACCAAAGTGCCGCCCAGTCTTTATCACTGCGTATAGTATCAATGGGAAAACCAAAAGATACCGCTGTTGATTGCGCACTTTTTTCTATAATTGTCGCATGATGACCTTTTAAAACGGGTGCTTTAGCAATTGTTAAGCGCTTTTCATCACCGACGGGTAAAGTCGCTAAATCTGTCATTAATTGTGCTTTTAAAGCACTAGGCATAGCGCCAGTTATACCTAAGTTTAATTTTGCTTGGGAAAGTTGGGTGTTGTAGAACGCTTTAACATCTTCAAGAGTAATAGCGGCTAAGTCAGACAAATCACCACTATTGTAGTTTTCGTAAACATGCCCTTGATAAAGTTCGCTATAAAGCACCTCTTTACCTAATTCTTCATCATTAGAAGATTTAAGACCTGATTTAATACCGTCAACAAGCTCTTTTTTCAGACGCTTAAAATCGTCTTCACGCCATCCTGGATTTAATAATTGATCGCTAATAAGTTCGTACCACTGAGTAGCATTATCTTTATGCACCCGACCAGTAAATGACATCATTTCTTTATCAAGCTGCGACGAAAAACGTCCAGCTAAAGGGTATAAACCTTTCTTAATATCTTGATAGCTTTTTGTTGCCGAGCCGCCTTGAGTTAACATACGAGCGGTTAAAGCCGCTACCCCTTTTTTACCGGCTGGATCTGCTGCAGCACCGGTATAAAATAAGAAGTTAACATCAATCAACGGTGAGTCATTGGTCTTATCTAATACCGCAAACTGTGGAGTACTCGGCTGCGAATTTTTCATGACTATTTTTGCAACGGCGCCATTTAAGTCAACTTCTTTTTCAAAGTCGGCAATCTCATCTAATGCTGATAAAGTCACTGTTGTGCGATTTTCATCAATAAAGTATTCATTAGCAATACGTTGAATATCTTCAGCTGTAATATTGTCAAAGCTATTATAGAGGTGATTAATCGTTTCGGGATCGCGGTCAAAATGCATATAACTCGCCAATGTTGAAGCGATAGACTCTGATGAATCTAAACTATTAACAAAACTATATTTTAAGTTAGACTTTAAGTTATCAAGTTTTTCTGAAGAAACGAGCTCAGTTCTTACTTGTGCGTAAGTACGGTTTACTGCATCACGAACCGTTGCTAGGTCTTTTTCATCATTCACTTTGATAAATACGTGACGTAAGCCAGCATCTTTTGTTTCAGGGTTGTAGTTAAACATTTGGCTAGCCAACTGCTTATCAACAACGAGTTCTTGATACAATGCTGAGTTATTGGAAAAATACAATTCAGAAATTAAATCTAAAGCCGCGCGATCTTTTTTCTTGGGTTGCCAATTAGCACCTTTATAAGAAACGAGTAACCAGTGACCCGGTAAGCCATCGAATTTTTCATGAACATATTTCGCAGCTTCCTGTTTTGGCTCAGGTGCTATAGTGCTAACAAAATCACCTTTTTGCCAATTTCCCCAATGCTTCTCGACCATGGCCATTGTTGCTTCTGGTTCAACATCACCGACAATTACTAAAGAAACGTATTCTGGCTTATAAAATTGTTTAAAGAACTGTTCACCATATGCAACTTGATCAGGCATTGCTTCTACATCTTCAAAGAAGCCCATAGTGGTATGCTTATAAGTATGAGTATCGAATGCTTCTTTTCGCACCGCCGCTAACAACTTTCGAGTTGGACTAGCATTATTTTTTAAATACTCACCTTTTACCGTTAAGGCTTCTGTTTTAAATTGTGCTTCGGTGTACTTTAGATTTTTAAAGTGATCAGCTTGAATCTCTAATACTTTATCTAAATGATCTTTAGAAAAATCTAAATGATAATTAGTGTAATCGTTGGTGGTGTAAGCACCGTTATCAACACCGGCATTCTTAAATAGATCGGCATAAACAGCTTGCGGAAATTTTTCTGAACCTTTAAACATCATATGTTCAAAGAAGTGGGCAAAGCCTGTTTTACCTACTTCATTTTCATCACGAGAACCTACAGACACGGGGATTTGTACTGAAACAAGATCTGGATAGTCTGTTTTTACCACTAAGACACGTAAACCATTAGCCAACTCTTTGAACAAGTATTTTTGGCTAAAGACTTTGTTTGCGCTCTCTTGGCTTGATTGCTGTGACATATTATTGCCAGAGTCGCTACTGGTTGCCATACAGGCGGATAACGTTAAACTTGCAGCTATGACAGCCGCTAAATATTTCTTTTTCATCATAGTTCCCTTTATTTTTATTGATGTATTTTATGTAACTCTGAGAATTTTTTCATTAAATTTTTCAGGATAAGCCGCTACATCATGTAACAAAATAAGTACGGGTTATAAATAAAGGAATAAAATGGGAAGGCAATTATTTTATGTTTGGGCTGTTTATGTTTAATTGGCGTTTTTTTGCGTATTCTTACTGTAAAGATAGTACTAACAAAAAAGTGCCAACCTTATTTTTGTAGCGCATAATTATTATAAATAACTATCTAAATAATCACACCCATAATAACCACAAATAATAATGATAAGCCATTGCTTGTCTTTTTAGCTTATGACAATATCTTTTGATAAGGTAAAGCGAGTTTATATAGTCCTTTATGCAACTACTTTCTTAAAGCATCAAATGATAACCAAGTTGAACCCACTGCTTTAAAATAGTAGTAAGGTTACGTCTTATTCATAAAAAGCGTTGTGTACTATTCAAACAGACCTGAGTGTTCGCTATACCATGTGTTCGCTGTAAACCAACATGCTCACTAAATTCACATAAATGTTCAGCAATACCGATAGCGCCTGTGAAGATAGTTTCAAAATCCGTATTAAGCTTTAGCTAACTTTCATCATTGATGTGTAACCTCGCGAGGATAGTTGCGCTAGTAGTGTCGATGGCGCCTCGTTTATCATCACCCAGGAGGCGTCCTGTTTCATCAACCAGAGTTAAGTAGTCTTGTAAGCTAAAATAAATACACGCGCCAGTGGATTCTTGATGGGGTTCATTGCCCGTAAAAGGTAATAAGCAGGTCGGTTGCTCACCGGTTATAGCCGCTTTAATGCGTCGTTGAATACTGGTGAAGTCAGACTGCTCTGGGGTAACCGCAATACCTGCTCGTATAGGGTTTAAATCAACATATGCCATACACAACAGTAACGCCGCTTCATCAAGCAGTGCTTGTGATTTAAAGCGTCCTTCCCAAAAATGTCCGGTACATTGGTCTTCTCGGTTAGCTTGTCGGGCTATCGGCTCATTCAATGAGCGCATAAACCAACTGATATCAATTAAACGCTGCTTATACATCTCAACCGTACTTTTAACCGTCGCTAGTTGAAACTTATAAAGCGGTTGTCTGTTCGAATATTTTTGAGTTAATAAGGTCCATTTGAATAATTGATCCCAACGTTGTAATACTTCATCGGTTGACCAGTTTTCTATTGGCTCACTATCAACATGCAAGACGATATGTAAATGATTATGCATGACAGTATAAGCTCAGATATCTATCTAAAATACCTGAGATAATGTAAATAATCGTTTTTCAATCTATCTGCGTCGATACTCGAAACTGACACCCGACTGAATAAAGGTAACTTAAGTCTAGTTTATTGAACGAAAACTGCATAAGTGATTATGGGTGGCCTAATAAGAATTATGAAACCCAAATAATTGACAAAGGCCATTCGTTTAGTTTTAGCTCAAATTGATAGATTATTCACCAGCCAAAAAAGTATTTAATAAAAAACCACTTGAACAGGTAATTAAGGTCAACTCAACGCGTTCTAATTGTTTTTATCACTCATTAGTCTATATATATGATGAATATTATATTTTTTAGCTTATAAAGTGAGACGTACACTACAGATATCAAATAGAATTTACAAATAATTAGATAACTAACTTTTGTACAAAGGAGTGTCACAAATCAAGTATTATTTTATTATTTTTACAGAACCTAAAGTAATAGATTGTTATATATAAGAGAGATGTACAATGTTAAGAAAGTTTTCAATTGGTTCTAGGTTAATTGTGGCATTTAGTTTACTCACCCTGATTTTAGCAATAACTTCTTTTTATTCTATCTATCAAATTAATGTTTTGTCAAAGAAGGCAAGTACAGTTATTGAATTACGTATACCAACAGCTCAGGCCAGTGCAAGTGTATTAAATGGTGTAAATCATGCGCTTGCTGCTTTAAGAGGATGGATATTACTCGGAAAAGATAAATTTAAAATGGAAAGGCAGCTTGCGTGGGAAACAGAAATAAATCCAGCAATAGCTGCATTAGACAAAATGTCAGCCAACTGGACTAACCCTGAAAACAAAAAACGCTTAAGTGAAATGAAATCTTTATTAAAATCATTTGAAAAAGAACAATTAAAGATAGAAAATATCGCTCAATCACCGCAAAATATCCCTTCAATTACTATGCTCTACAAGCAAGCTGTTCCGCAAGCGTCAATAATGTCATATGAAATAACAAAAATGATTGATATAGAGCTCACCTTAAAAGCAACAGAACAAAGAAAATCATTACTGGGCATGATGGCCGATGTTCGTGGCACACTTGGTCTGGGGATTGCTAATATTCGCGGTTATTTGTTATCAGGTGAAGAAAAATATCGCAATGACTTTGAAAAATTGTGGCGTAAAAACCAACTAAGATTTTCAGACTTAGAAAACAACCAAAACTTATTGAATGCTAAACAAAAAGATGCTTTTTCAAATTTCACTATGGCGAAAAGGGTTTTTGATTCATTGCCGCAAAAAATGTTAACTTCTCGTTCTTTAGAAGATTGGAATTTAGCTAACTATTGGTTAGCTAAAAAAGCCGCTCCACTTGGTTTTGAAATTAAAATTATTTTAGAAAAAATGGCACAAAACCAGAAAGAATTACTCAGTAATGACAGTGTAGAGCTATTAGATACCAGTGAAAGTGCAAAAGTAGGCGCTTTAATTTTATTATTGATAGGTATCGCTATTTCTTTTACATTATCTACGTTAATCGTTCGTAGTATTCGTACCCCCATTAAATTGCTATCTCACTCATTAGCACTTGTTGATAAAAATAGTGATTTAACGATTCAAATTCCCAATAATGGAAACGATGAAATTTCGAATGCAATAGTAATCGTTAATAAAATGCTAGCAGCATTTAGAAATTCATTGGAAAAAGTCACTGATGCGAGCAATCAAATAGCGATATGCGCTGAAGAAACGTCTGTCATATCAACACAAATTGAAAAATCCATTCAAGACCAAGCAGGGCAAACAGAATTAATAGCGACAGCAATTACAGAAATGGCAGCTACTGTAAAAGATGTAGCTCAAAGCACGTTAACGACGTCTGATGCTTCAAGTGAAGCAAAAATTTCTGTTGTAGATGGTTCTGAAATAATGCAGCAAACGATTTTAACCATTAACAAGCTAACTGATAAAATTGATGGTACTAGTAGTACTATTTTTGAATTAGAGCAAAGCAGTAACGAAATTGCGAGTGTCCTAGAGGTAATTAACTCAATTGCAGACCAAACGAATCTCCTCGCATTAAATGCCGCGATAGAGGCAGCTCGAGCAGGTGAACAAGGACGTGGTTTTGCTGTGGTGGCTGATGAAGTAAGAGCTTTGGCAGCTAGAACGCAACAATCTACCGGTGAAATAAGTACTATTATTACTAAACTACAAACTAAGTCTAAAGAAGCTGTTGCGTCCATGAAACATAGTCAACAACAAGTAAAAGAGGTTGTCGTTAAAGCAGAAAATGCTGGTAATGTACTCATTACAATTTCTGACTCCATTGCGAATATAAATGAAATGAGTAGTCATATTGCTTCAGCGTCTGAGCAGCAAGAAGTGGTCACTGAAGAAATTAATATCAGTATTGTGAGTATTAACGATAAAACACATGAAAATGTTGAAGCAATTGTTCAAACATCAAAAGCAGGGAATGAATTGTCTGAACTATCAATAAATTTACAAGTGTTGGTATCAGAATTCAAAATCACTTAATTTTAGCTAATTAATTAGAAATAACTATGCCACCCATAATAACCACAAAAAATAATGATAAGGTAAAGTGAGTTTATATAGTCCTTTATCGCAACTACTTTCTTAAAACATCAAATGATAACCAAGTTGAACCCACTGCTTTAAAATAGTAGTAAGGTTACGTCTTATTCATAAAAAGCGTTGTGTACTATTCAAACAGACCTGAGTGTTCGCTATACCATGTGTTCGCTGTAAACCAACATGCTCACTAAATTCACATAAATGTTCAGCAATACCGATAGCGCCTGTGAAGATAGTTTCAAAATCCGTATTAAGCTTTAGCTAACTTTCATCATTGATGTGTAACCTCGCGAGGATAGTTGCGCTAGTAGTGTCGATGGCGCCTCGTTTATCATCACCCAGGAGGCGTCCTGTTTCATCAACCAGAGTTAAGTAGTCTTGTAAGCTAAAATAAATACACGCGCCAGTGGATTCTTGATGGGGTTCATTGCCCGTAAAAGGTAATAAGCAGGTCGGTTGCTCACCGGTTATAGCCGCTTTAATGCGTCGTTGAATACTGGTGAAGTCAGACTGCTCTGGGGTAACCGCAATACCTGCTCGTATAGGGTTTAAATCAACATATGCCATACACAACAGTAACGCCGCTTCATCAAGCAGTGCTTGTGATTTAAAGCGTCCTTCCCAAAAATGTCCGGTACATTGGTCTTCTCGGTTAGCTTGTCGGGCTATCGGCTCATTCAATGAGCGCATAAACCAACTGATATCAATTAAACGCTGCTTATACATCTCAACCGTACTTTTAACCGTCGCTAGTTGAAACTTATAAAGCGGTTGTCTGTTCGAATATTTTTGAGTTAATAAGGTCCATTTGAATAATTGATCCCAACGTTGTAATACTTCATCGGTTGACCAGTTTTCTATTGGCTCACTATCAACATGCAAGACGATATGTAAATGATTATGCATGACAGTATAAGCTCAGATATCTATCTAAAATACCTGAGATAATGTAAATAATCGTTTTTCAATCCATCTGCGTCGATGCTCGAAACTGACAACCGTCTGCTTATCTACGCCACACAAAAAGCGCTGCGTACCGTTCGACTGCAAATGTGATAATAAGGTGTATCCAATAAACTAATTTGTTGTGAACGAGGCTTAGGCATAACAATCACACGACTGAATAAAGGTAACTTAAGTCTAGTTTATTGAACGAAAACTGCCTAAGTTATTATGGGTGGCCTGTTAAGAGATTTTAAAAAGGAAGAAGGGTCTCAAACAAAAACTGCCTAAGTTATTATGGGTGGCCTGTTAAGAGATTTTGTGATTATTTGGTCAATGAACGTTATTCGAAAAAGCAGACATTTAAATGTTTCGTCTTGCACAGCAGCAAGCCAGTCAGAGGGAAAACAGATACCCTGACTGGCATTTACAACAACCAATAGTAATGCATTTTGGGCTATTTTACTTCAATTAACACTTCGTTGTGGCGAAACCATGGAATGGTAAAAGGACCATTGTAGGCTGCGTTAATAGGCTCACTAACTGCGGTATAGCCATTTTTCGCTATCCAGCTATTGAGGATTTGGGTTTGTGTTTCAACATTACTATCACTGAGTAGTCCACTGAACTTTATCACCACGACTTTGTAATCCTTTAGTTCTGTTATCCAGACGTCTGGGTTGGTTGGCTTAGGGGTACTTTGTATCGTAAAATCGGCAGGCATTACAAATGACATTACTTGTTGTTCTGATCGCTCTTTCATAAACACCGGAGCGGTCATAGTGATTTTGGTACCCTTAGATAATGCTTCTGATTCATCCATCAGTACAGGTGCTGTCATGGCTATTTCAGTGGCGCCTTCATTCTCACCAGTAATGTATCTGAACAGATTCCTAAAAGCACCGTTCATTCCGTCGGCTGACATGTCAGATGACACTAGCACTATCGATTCATAGTTACGCACTTCAATTTTCTGTGCCTTATCAGATTTCAATAGTGTATAAGGCGCGCTATCAACTCCACTTTCTCCAAACACGGAGCAACCGGCCAAAATCAGTGGAACAAGAAGTGTGAAAAGTAATTTCATAGAATTTCCTTGAGGTCTTATAAAACAGTGTTTCTCACTGTTTTAATTTTTTATTAAGACTAGATACGTAAAACTGGGAAATTAGTTCAATTCAATATTAAATTTTATCTTCAATAAAACCTGTTGGTTGCCGTCGATTAGTGCTGAATTACAAGAAAGCCGATATCGGCTCACTTTTCTAACCGTAATAAGTAAAAAGGCGAATCATTGCTGATCCGCCTTTTTAAATTTCATAAACTTAATTAACAGATGACAACAACAAGTTAACTAGGACACTCACTTATAATACATCCTAAAACAAACCAACAACAAAAGACTAAAAAACACTCAAAAAAAGCTCAGTCATCACTCAAAAACCCTAAAGTCGAATATTATTTATTATCATTTCAAATAAACAGGATAAATGGTGTTTTCTGGACACGAAAAACACATCAGGCTTGATGTGTTGTTAGAAAATGAGGTGAATAATGAGTACTGAATCGTTACGCTAAAAGCTTATCACAACAACTGACATTATTTCGCCGCTTCAAGCCTTTATGCTCAGAGTAATCAGACAATACATCGCTGTGCCCCACCGCTCCATGAAAAAGCTTTCTGAAATCTTTTGTCAGGGTTAGCCAATTTTCAGGAGTGATATTTAAACGGCTAAGCAGTGCGGGTTGGTTTTTCTCAATATGACCCGCTTTATTTTCACGAAGGCAACGCCCTGTCATTTCAATTAATTCAAGGTAATCTTTAAGTTCAAACGGTAAACCTTTTGGCATTGCTTGTCGTGGGTTGCCCACAAAGGGCAGTAACATTTGGGGTTGCTTACCTTTTTTAGCTTCTTCTACTCGCGTTTTCAACTTTAAGCGACTGTCCTAGTTAATTTCTTAAAAAAACACGACGTACACAGCGAGAAATACAATGGTAATAAGGTGTGTCAGATATACTAATGAGTTGTCTTCTTGCGGTTGTCATGACAAAGTCCTTTTAAATAGCAGTCATTTATTGACCATAGTTAAGAAGCTTCTATTCTTCAACTTTAAGCGACTGTCCTAGTTAATTTCCTAGTTAATTTCTTTATCGAACGTAACTTATTTAATTGTTGTTTTGGGTGAAGCAAAAAAACTACTGTCGTTACTGCCAAATTTTCAGCTACCTTTACCATTTTTTCTATTTTTATTAGACCCTCAGTGCAACTGAGATTAGCAACGATAACAAGTAAATCTGCATGTTTCATATTATTAGCAAACAATTTAGGTTGATAATGACCAAGCTGCCAATCAACGGTTAGCAGCTCATGAGCAATATAATTAGAAATAGATCGGCTATTTTCTCCTACTGCATACCCATAAATTTTAGTTGAGACCATCTTAATCCCTTATATCGTTAGTTATGAAAGTATCTACTCACGAGGCGACAAACTTTGTCGCTATCTCCTTGTATAGTCGTGTTAGCAATAAATAACAAAGAGATCATTACAAATAAAAAAGGCGAATCATTTCTGATTCGCCTTTAAAATTTCTAGTGAGTTACCACCTAAAAAATAAATTAGTTATAAATAACAAAAAACACTTAAGATGGAACCAAACTTAACATACAAAACAGTAATAAAAACTATAGATTTAATCACTATCATTACCACTTTAACTGCTTGATTTAATTACTAATTTGACTAATGGATATGAACTATTTTCCATTCTACTTGTTGCTTTTCTAGCACCATAGTCTCCATACCTTCATACTTTAGTTCTTTTCCTTTGTAAGTTCCCATAGTTTTACTGCGTGACACCGACACAGCGCTGTTACCCATAACTTTTACATTATGCTCTAATGGTTCACTCTTCATAGCAGCAAGGTATTTCATATCTGAAAACATATGATGGTGAGCGTATTCATCGGCTGAGCGTTCCACTCCACCACCTTCAAAGATTAAAACATCATCTGCCAGTAGCTTCCTCGCTGTAGTTTGATCAACGGTTTTCAGCACTAGATGGAATTGCATAACCACTTTTCCGGCAGGTGAATCAACACCGATAAACATTTCAGTTTTTTGACCAGAATGATGTTCATTATCTTTCGCAATACTTACATTTCCTCAAAACACTAAGACTAAACAGACAATCAACATGGGTATTTTAATTTTTATCATCACTTATCCCTTTTTCTTAAATTTAATTAGACATTAATCTATCGCGGTAAGTATTTGGTATTGCTCTGGTGTCAAAGTCGGTAATCGTTTTATAAAAGCAACCATTGCCCATATACGTTCATCGTCGTGGGTTTTACCCCATGCTGGCATGCCTGATGCCTTAATTCCATGCTTAATCACCCAAAAACTCTTACGATCAGCTTGTGCTGCATCGACGTGTTCTTGCCTTTCATGACTTTCAGGAAAAAGTGATAAGTTAGGTGGTGCGGGATATAAGCCTACGCTCATATCACTCTCACGCTGACCAGGCTTTAAATGGCAACTAGAGCACATAAATTCGTAGTCATTGCCTCCTGTTAATAACAGTTCAGGAGCACTTAAATCAGGTACTTCAATAGCTTGAGCTGATTTTTTTATAGAGTTTTCTCTGGTTTCTTCTAAAAACCAGTAAACCAAATCACCATGTGGCTCATCAGCCGCAACATCAACTACACCTGAATACATCACCGTAGCCGCTGCACCTATACCTAATACAGCAAATAGTAATAATGATTTAATAATTTTCATATGCTTTCCTTTAAGCAAAAAGCCACCTAACACAGACGCTAAGTGGCTATTTTAGTTAATTAATGGTTATGTTCGTTATCACCATCTTTCTTTTTTTGCTCAGTTTTTTTCATTTTACTGTGATCCATCATTTTACTGTGATCCATTTTATCTTTTGACTTCTCAGCCTGCTTCATACATTTTTTCATCATAGCGATAGCGACAGGATCTTTCATATCCATCTTGCTGTGATCCATTTTGCTACAATCAGCCTTTTCAGCCTTTTTGACATGCAATTTAGGATCATGTGCAGTAGCTGCCATTGATAAAGTGATGGCTGGTATTAACACCAAAGCTATTTTTGTTAAAGTTTTCATGGTTTACTCCTAGTTTAATAAATTATTAAGGTTTATTGTGTAAATTCATCAAATGCAATATTGCTTGCATCTACATTCTTTGTTTTCAGTAAATCAATGGTTGTACTCATCATGTCTGGTGGTCCACACAAATAAAATTCAACATTATTTATTTGACTGATACCTTCAATTTGTAATTTTAAAAGCTCTTGAACATAGCCTTTTGCTCCCGTCCATTCAGCCGATGGTTGCGATAACACCGGAAAATAATTAAAGTTGGCAAATTGTTTAGCTAATTGAAAGAATTCACTTTGGTACAACAAATCATCCTCCGTTCTAGCACCATAGAAAAAGTAAATTCCTCTTTTAGTAGACTTCTCATTTATACCGCTATGTAACTGCTCTTCAATCAGAGATTTAAGCGGAGCCATACCAGAGCCAGCACCAATTAGTATCATAGTTTTATTGCTTGATGGTTTTGCATAAAAATCTTCAAAGGGTCCTACCGCTTCTATTGTCTGACCTACAGATAAGTTACATAAATAACTTGAACCGACACCGGGAAATACAATTTTGTCAGGAGCATTTTGAATTTTGATGGTAAACATCAGCTCTTCTGCACCACCGTTATTTTGACCATGACCATTAGCCAAGGAATAATTTCGACTACAGGCGTTATGCTCATATTCTAAATGTTCAATATGATGCCAGTGGGGTTTTAATGCTTCAGGTAAACGGTGCGGAATAGATACACCTTTGGCAGCAGGAATAAAAAAGCGCATATGAGCACCCGCTTTAAAAGCAAGCTTATACCCGCCAACAACTTTAAAGCGAAGCTCTTTCATAAATGGGCTAACAAATTCACTATGGGTTAATTCAAGTTGGTGCTTTTTAGCTTTTGTTGAATCCAATAAGGTGAGCTGTTCAACTTCACTTGCATCATGTTGGCATGCTAAGCGGAAGCCTTGCTGTAATTGTTCATCCGTAAAGTGAACATGATCTGCTGAAGTGACTTTAACTTTCCCATCAATACGCACTTTACACTGCCCACAAGTACCACCACCTCCACAGGTTGATGACAAAACTATATCATGATCAATCAGCCCATCAAGTATGCTTGTATTGGCAGTTACTTCAAATTCCCCCATAGCCTGCTCATTCTTGTCAAACAACGCTAAATTACGCTTTCTCCTACCAAAATTAACTTTGTATTGGCCATTAAAAATCAGTTCAATTGTCCAGATAAAACCAGTTAGGGAAAAGAAAAGAGTGAAAATAGCAAAAACAGTGATTTGAACATTATTAAAGCTTCCCTCGGTGCCATAATCCATAAAGTGCAACATAAAGAAAATATCTACAAAACGCTTATCATCATTACTATGTTTAATTATCCGGCCTGAGCCAGCATCTATGTAAACACTAGTATTAATATAATCAGCATAATTTATCTGCCAAACATGGTTTTGTTCGCGCGGTATATCGTCATAAGGCGGGGATAATTTAATGGCACTGTTAATTCTTCCCTGACCTTTATAAGAAGATTGCGCTAGCTTTGTAGCCATTACCTCATCAATAACTATGGGCTTACCTGTATAAGCATCAACAACAGAGTAATTGTTGCTAAAATGGCTATATAACCCTTTCTGATGAGTTAATAAATAATAAGGTTGTGCTAACAAAGATATTTGTTTTAATGATACTGACCGCTTAGATCTAGACAACACCAGTTGAGGCTCAACTAACCTATTAATATCTACCTGAGCTACAGCCGGGCGTTGACGAAATTGATTACCCGATGCCTTTTCATGATCCATTAGATTGAAATACAAGCCAGTACTTAACCAAATCAATAGTTGCAATCCGACCAATAACGACAACCACTTATGCAGTTTTTTAAGGAGTAACATTATTTTGCTTCTCCTGTAATTTCTTTAGCTAAATGAGCTATGTTTGTAGTATTTTTTGCTCGGTTTTTAAAAATAACAAAGTAACTTAATACTCCACCAAATATTGATGCCAATATCGAAAATAAGGTGAACCAAAACAATAGTTGATTACTCGGATCTTCATCTTCGTAATCCATCACATGCAAGCTAAACATTAAATCAAAGATACGCCAAAATTCATGTCGTTTACTGACAAGTTTCCCCGTCTGAGCTGAAACATAAATCGAAGGATTGCCAAAATCATAAAAGTTAACTCGCCAAGCGGGTAAAGCTCGACGACTCAATTCAAATGGCGGATTTTCTTGAATAATTTCAACTTTTGCCACGCCACCTTTACCACTATAATAATGTTGAGCGGCTCGGATCGCGGACACCTCATTTAACGGGGAAAGCTGCTGGCCCGTTTGAGCATCAACGAGATATTTATTATTCCCTTGCTTAAAACGATAAACAGCTTGATCAATGAAAACCTCAACTTCTATGCTTTCGGCATTGGGGTATTGCTGACGTAGTTTTGAAAACGGATAAGTAATAGTATCTGCATCAAGTTTAGTTTGGTGATTAACCACCAAACTATCACCATGAATATAGTCAATATCAAATATCACCATATAGGCTCCTGATATTGACCAGATCAAAAACTGAAGGCCCAAAAACAACATTAACCATTTATGAAATTTACGGCTAGTTTTTAGTAACTTCATATTGTTATGCCTTCTTTGCCGTACTTTTTACCGATGACGAGCGCCATAAATAATACAACGTAGGTAAAACAAGTAATGTCAAAATAACCGCACTCAACATTCCACCTACCATAGGTGCAGCAATTCTGCTCATCACTTCAGAGCCTGTACCTGTGCCATATAAAATCGGTAATAAGCCAACAATGACTGTACCTGCGGTCATCATTACTGGGCGAACACGCATGCCAGCACCATATAATACCGCCTGAAAAACATCTGCTTTTATTGTGGTAATACCTTGTTCTTGATGTTTTTTAAGCATGTCTCGATAAGATTGGTTTAAATAAACCAACATAATCACGCCAATTTCTACTGCGACACCTGCTAAGGCTATAAATCCCACCCCGACAGCAACGGAAAAACTGAAACCTTCAAGGTAAATTAACCAAATACTGCCTACCATCGCGAGCGGCAACGTCCCCATAATCATTGCGACTTCAATAACATTTCTAAAATTTAAGTACAGGAGAATAACAATGATGAATAAGGTAAGCGGTACCACGTAAGTCAGTTTTGCTTTTGCACGTTCCATGTATTCGTATTGCCCTGCCCAAGCAATAGAATACCCCGTTGGCAGTGATAACTTATCAGTAACCACTTTTTTGGCTGACTCAACATAAGTGCCAACATCAACGCCTTCAATATCAATAAATGCCCAACCATTTAAACGGGCATTTTCAGATTTTATGCCTGGAGGTCCATCTTCAACAAAAATATTGGCCACATCGCCAAGAGAAATACGCTGCCTATTAGGCGTAACAATCGGTAGTAATGATAATTGCTCAGGAGAATTTCGGTAATCTTGAGGGTAACGTAAATTCACCGGATAACGCTCTAACCCTTCAATGGTTTGAGTAACATTTATGCCGCCAATAGCGGTAGCAATAACTTGTTGTATGTCACTAATATTTAAACCATAACGAGCCGCTTTGGCCCGCTGAATATCCACATTAATGTAACGTCCTCCTGCGACACGCTCTGAATATACTGAGGCGGTGCCTGGCACATCTTGTAAGATATTTTCAAGTTGTTGACCAATATCTTGGATAACATTGAGTTTAGGTCCAGCTATTTTAATACCTACTGGCGTTTTAATCCCCGTTGCGAGCATATCAATACGTGTTTTTATTGGCATAACCCAAGCATTGGTTAACCCAGGAATGTTAACTAGCCCATCAAACTCTGCTTTTAAACTATCAGTGGTAATACCTTCTCGCCATTCACTTTGAGGCTTTAATTGGATAAATGTTTCGATCATCGTCAAAGGCGCCGGATCAGTCGCTGTTTCAGCACGCCCAACTTTCCCAAAGGCAGTTTCAACTTCTGGCACCGTTTTAATTAACTTATTAGTATGTTGCAATAATTGACGAGCTTCGCCAATAGAGATCCCTGGATAAGTAGTTGGCATATACATCAAATCGCCTTCATCAAGTGGAGGGATAAACTCACTACCAATTTTATCTAGTGGGTATAAACCAATAGCAAACACAGCTAGTGCAGCAACAAGTGTCACTTTAGGAAAATTTAACACCGCTTTTAGTGCAGGCATATACATGGCTGTGAGAAATCGATTCACGGGGTTTTTTTGTTCTGGAAGCACTTTACCACGAATAAAGTAGCCCATTAATACGGGTACTAAAGTAATCGCTAATGCCGCAGAAGCCGCCATGGCATAAGTTTTGGTATACGCTAATGGCGAGAACATTCGTCCTTCTTGTGCTTCTAAAGTAAACACAGGAATAAAACTAACGGTGATTATCATCAAGCTAAAAAATAATGCTGGACCTACTTCTGTAGCGGCATCGGCGACAATACGCCAACGATTATCCTTGCTCAGTGGAGTCCGTTCCATATGCTTGTGCATATTCTCTATCATCACAATAGCACCATCTACCATTGCGCCAATAGCAATAGCAATGCCCCCTAATGACATAATATTAGCGTTCAATCCTTGAGCATGCATCACAGTAAAGGCGGTTAAAATGCCAACAGGGATACTAAAAATAACCACTAAAGAAGAGCGTAAATGAAACAAGAAAACCAAACATACAAGCGCAACAACAATAAATTCTTCTACTAACTTATCGGCTAGGTTATCGACCGAACGTTCAATAAGGGCTGAACGGTCATAAACTGTCACAATTTCTACACCATCGGGTAAACCCGCTTTAAGCTCCTCAAGTTTTGTTTTAACGCGTGCGATCACTTCTTGTGCATTCTCTCCAAAGCGCATCACAATGATGCCGCCAACGGTTTCACCTTCACCATTAAGCTCGGCAATACCGCGACGCATTTGTGGTCCCGTACCAATGTCAGCAACATCTTTAAGCAATAAAGGGGTACCATTTTGGTTTACCCCTAAAGGTATATTTTCTAAATCGTCAACACCTTTCAAATAGCCTGTAGCTCTGACCATATATTCAGCTTCAGCCATTTCAACCACAGAGGCTCCAATCTCTTGATTTCCTTGCTTTATCGCTGTTTGGATCATTGAAAGCGGAATACCAAAAGCTCTTAACTTATCGGGGTCCACTTGTATTTGGTATTGTTTGACCATTCCGCCAAGGGCAGCAACTTCAGAAACCCCTTTTACCGCTTGTAATTCATATTTTAAAAACCAATCTTGAACACTACGTAATTGGCTCAAATCATGTTGGCCTGTTTTATCGACTAACGCGTAAAGATATACCCAGCCAACGCCTGTTGCATCAGGCCCGAGTTGAGGTCTAGCTTCTGTTGGTAGACTAGGTACTACTTGACTCAAATACTCAAGTACTCGTGACCGCGCCCAATATAAATCTGTATTTTCATCAAAGATGACATAAACATAAGAGTCACCAAAGAATGAAAAACCACGTACCGTTTCAGCACCTGGTACTGACAGCATTGCAGTTGTTAATGGATAAGTCACCTGATCTTCAACCACTTGCGGGGCTTGTCCTGGGTAACTGGTTTTAATAATTACCTGAACATCTGATAAATCAGGTAAGGCATCTATTGGGGTATTCTTTACTGCATATAGCCCCACACCGACAAGAATGGCGGTGGCTAACAATACGAAAAAACGATTACCTATAGACCAACGAATGATAGAAGCTATCATAATAATTAACTCCTATATTAGTGGTTTGAGTGGTCGACAGCATCAGCACCAGAAACAGGTACTAATGGTGAAATATCATTGATGATAAAATTGCCATCTCTAATTTCAAAGGTAAATTTAACGTCCATTCCTTGGCTAAACCCAGCCAAACTCACGCCATTATCGGTAATAAAATCTAGTGTTGCCGCAGGTCTATTCCATTTTTTAATGGCAGAACGACTAATATTAATCATTCCATGATCTATCATTAATGAATTTATCTTTCCCGTCACTGTTGCAAAAGAAGTGTTAGAGCTGGCTTCAATGCTATTATCAGTCGCGTTAATGTCAACATCATCTGGCACATGGATGTTACTCACTTGATAATCACCATTTGATGTTTTAGTTACTTCCACGTGTAAGCTAAGACCTTCTTTAAGTTGCGATAAATCTACAGAGTCTGTAGAGATGAAGTCCATTGTCATTTCTGGCCAGCCCCACTCAGGGATAGGGGCGTGTATTAACGTCAACATTTTATGATTGGCCATCACACTTTGTATTTGAGCTGAAACCCACACAGAATCAGGAACTGAATCATCTATTTTTGATTCATCATGGTTCATCCGTTTAAAATCAGATGACTTGCTTGATTCTGAATCCAATAAAAATTGCGCAGAGCTAACGATTTTTTCACCATCGCTGAGTCCTTCAAGTATCTCTACACTTTCATTATTATAACGACCCACTCTAACAATCACTGACTTAAAGCTTCCCTCACCTAAAGCGAGAACAACTCTATCTTGGGTACCAGTCCTAATAAGTGCTTCTTTAGGGATAAGTAACGCTTGTTCGTCACTCGTTTGATGAATAGTTATTTGAGCAAACATATTAGGTTTAAAGTCACCGTTTTCATTTTTAAAACGTATACGTACTTTCACTGTGCGTGTTTTTTGATTAAGTGTCGGATAGATGAAGTCCACTTGTCCTTGCCAAATTTTCCCCGGTAAATAATCCAACGTCATCGTAATCGGTGCTCCTGTCTTGACTTGTCCTGCCTGTCTTTCAAAAACTTCACCTTCAATCCAAACTTCTGATAAATCAACAATTGACATAAGGGTTGAACCAGGTTTAACAAAAAAGCCTTCACGTATCTTTAAGTTTTCGACAACACCTTTTTGAGGCGAATAAAAAGTAATGGTTTGCTGAACTTTTTTAGTTTCCTTCAACTTCTCAATAGCTGATATATGCAATTGTAATGCGGCTAATCTGTTTTCAGCAGCGCTGATTAACCTATTGTTTTTACGATCCAGTGCTAATAGTAGTTCTTCTTGAGCATTAACTAACGCAGGAGAATATATATCGTATAAAGGCTGATTCTTCTTAACAGGATCACCAACTGCCTTAACGTATAATTTTTCTATCCAACCTTCAACTCGCGGGTGAATATCAATTAACTTATCCTCATCGTAGGTAACATATCCGACTGTATTTATTTCTGTATGTAATGACTTATAGCTAGCTGTTGACGTTCTAACACCTAAGTTATTCACTACATCAGGAGAAATTCGGATGGTTCCTGGGCCTTCATCAGGTCCTTTACCACCATCATCATAAACAGGTACTAAATCCATGCCCATAGGTGATTTACCAGGCTTATCTCTTTTATAATTTGCATCCATCGGTGCAACCCAATATTGCGGTTTTTTTTCTTCAGATACCGCATTTATACCTTGTTTATTCCCTGAAGGAATTAACACAGTGTAGGCTCCAAAAGTTAGGATTCCCCCAATAATCATGCCCATAAAGATAGGTTTAATATTATTGCTCATTATTTTTCTCCGGCACTAGCTGCATATTGGCCGCTAGAGATGTAATTCATATTATTAGTCGTCATTGCAGTCTTAATGCTGCCAATGAAAAGGTAATTTAGTTCAAGGTTTAATTTTTGCTCTTCTACATTGAGGGTTAACTCATCTATTTCTGCATTTAAAACAGCAATACGTGAGCGTACAACTTCCGCAAAATCACCATCATCATTGGTATATGCTGTGAGTGATGCTTCTGCTTGATCATGTATTTGAGGTAATAACTTCGATGTGTACAAGTTCTGTCTATTTTTGAGACGTAGCAATCTTCCTTTGGCGCTAGAATAAGAACCAAGTAATTGTCTAAGCAACAATAACTTTTCAGTTTTAATGGCTTCTGTTTTAAAAATGGCAGACTGCACTTCTTTATCTTGTCGATTTTCGGTAAATAGAGGAAGATCAAACGTCACTCCTACTGAAAACAAATCAGCTCTGCTTCTCCCCATAGGATCATCGGCTCGATATCCATAACTAGCACTTACCCCCCATTCCAGTTGATATTTTTGCTCCGCAAGCTTAATACCTGTTTTAGTTGCACTCACTTTCTTTTCAATAGCAATAACAGATGGATGGCTTGTGAAATATTGAACTAGCTCTTGTGAATTTAACCAACTTTGGCTGTGAACTAATTTATTATTAAGCAAATCTATTTGTGGGATTTGATGACTAAGCTCAATGTCATGTAAAGAAAAATCACTATATAAAGTCGTTTCTACAGAATCATTACTTGTCGAAAATTTGGTTAACCATTGAGATAACATGCCTTCAAAACGATTTTTTTGTTGGCCTAACTTTTCTAATCGGTCTTCTAATTGAGTTAGTTCAAGTTGCGCTCTAACGATATCTTGTTGACGAGTTTTTCCTAATGCCGATGAGTAACTAGCTTCTGCAATATCTGCTAGTTGTTCAAACAAAGACCTGTTTTTTTCTATTAAAGCGATACTCTGTTGCACTCGATATGCATCCAGCCATAAACTACCTACAGTGACAGCAACCTTTGCTTCTCTATCCTGACGCTGGAAGGGAAATGCCTCACTTTGAATTCGAAGTTGCTGGCTTTTAATAGTTAAGGTATCACCACGAGGGAACATTTGAGCTATTCCTATTTTAGCTTGTGTCATCCCTTCCTGACCAAAATCAAATCCATTAGTAGGTAAATTTGCTAGACCAATAGATATTTTAGGATCTGGTAATGTACTAACTGCTGTACTCATTGACTCAATAGATCTTTGTTTATGAAAATTACCCGTAAGCCAAGGATCACTCTTCTGCGCCAATTTTATTGCCATCTCGAAAGATAAAATGCTTTCAACACTTGATAGGGGTTGTTGAGCAGCAAGCGATGGAATAAATAAAAGAGCTAATATACTTACCCCACACTTTGTGCGTAATTTGCTATTAATACTTTGTTTAATCATTAGAACTGTTCCTCATATGACTGAACATTTGAATAAATTTCATAGCTTCCATCTGATTTCAAGAGAAGAACTTTATATGGTTGAAATTTATCCCCCATTTCCATACCAGGAGAGCCTAAAGGCATTGCAGGAACTGACAAGCCAATGACAGTATCATCATGCTTTTCGTTCAAGAATTGTTGAATGAATTTTGCAGGTACATGTCCTTCAAAAGCGTAACCATCTTCAGAAATAGCGGTATGACAAGAGCGATATCGTGGCTGAATCCCTCTTTTTTCTTTAATGCTTGAAATATCATTTCTGTCATGAACTTTGGATTGAAACCTATTCTCATCAATATGACTTATCCACTTCTTGCAACAGCCACAAGTCGAACTTTTATATACGTCTAGATATATAGGTTGTGCTTTAGCAGTATTCGATTCTGCTCTAACTGCATCACTATCAGAACAACTTGCGATCAATGCCACTACGAAAAATGTAGCGATGATCTTTAAACTATATTTATTTGGTAACATAATTCCCCCAATGGGATATTAATTAATTTTTTGATTGATTTTTTGATTGATTTTTTGATTAATTAGGTTATTTTTAATGTTTAGTAATGAATTTAAATAAATTCAGGGATAAAAAAAGCCTAATACAGATATTAGTTATATAAATGACCCAAATTTTGGACACACTTATTCTGTATTTAACTAAGTATTGGAGGTCTATAAAGAGATGTGGATTGTTGGCTTTGTGCCAACGATAAATACGAGGGTATTTTTGAAGATAAATCTATAATTGGGTTACTGACAGCGTATTTCAATAATGTTGCAAGACTTGAATAACTACCAGTAAAACAGCTACATGCTTTTACGCAACAATCATCTTCTGATGTTTCAGAATCACGAGAAGAATCATTAGCCATTTTATGCATGCTATGATCCATCATTGACATATCTTGTGATTGCTCTTGGTCATTCATAACTTTCATACTCATCATATGATAAGACATAAGAGTAGACGCCATTGCCTGACCAACAAAGGCCAAACATACTAGCAATACTAATAATGTTTTAGGAAAATTAAAATTCACAAGTAACCAACATAATATAATTAACTAAATATTCGCATAACAAGTGCTTTTTTACAATAAGTAAATGTTGGCGATGTAAATAAAACGACATTAATGTGTAGTAGTGTCATAAGCAAGGGAACTATTGCAACTTCAGAAAACCATTGGTTTTTAATTAATTGTCCTGCTAAATATCAAAAAATTTATTTACCTACCTTTCAAATAAAACTAAGGAGGCGTGTAAAGCTAACTCCTTTAGTAGACTAAAACTTCGCTTCAGAATTTACTTTTAATACTTCGCCTGACATTGTCATCAGGAAATAAATTGTTTTATTTTCTGATTTATTGTTAGCACTAACAATATAACGGTTAGCTTCTGCTGCATGTAATTTGAAATCTTCTGAGGTCAAACTCTTCCAGCTCGGGTCTAATTTTCCAACCTTGAAACCTAAATCTTTAAAAGTCAGTTTTTGGATAGCTTTAGCTGCAATTTGTGTTGCTACTTTAGGGCTTATTTTTCCGTGGTCAGTATGCGCAAATGCTGAACTTGTGGTAAATATCAATGTAATAAATAAGGCTGCTATTCAAGTTTTCATTTCGGTGTTCCCGTTATTTTAATTAAATTTAAAGTATGTTTTTTTATCTATTACTTGAGGTGATTATTTAAGGCCATGCTTAGTGTATTCACCTTTTACAATAAGTTGAACAGTAACAGGTGCATCAGAAGTATTTTTCCAATACCAACCATGTGAACCAGCAAATGGTGCCATAAAACTCCCTTTCATTTCACCCAGTGTTGCTATTACATAACTTTCAAAATAGCCCGTGGTGTCGCCTTCTGGTTCACCATGTAAATCAAAATACAATGCTGAACTATCTGTTATCCATTCGTATTCAAGCTTTTGGTATTGCGCCATGATAAATTTGTATTCAACACCGCGACCAGCAGGAACAATTACTTCAATGGTTTCTGTAACAACTTTTGATTTTTCGGCTACTTCTTGTGAAGAGAGTGGAGTGGACGTTTCGGCCTTTACGTTGTGAAAAACGGTTAGCCCAAGTTTATGTCCTATCCCTGTTGGATCGATGTTGTATTCCGCAGGTAATATAATGGTTAAAAGTGTAATTGCTGCAAATACTAAGCTGAACAGTGTGTATTTAAGCAATGCTGAATTCGTTAATGTGATAACTTGTGGCATATTTTTTGGACCGCTTTGTTGCATCGTTTTGTCTCTTAAATTAGGGTAAAGTTTAATAGTAAAAATTTAATAAATTAGTTAATGAAATAACCAGTCAGTTGAAAACCTACCAACATAAACCCTGCACTCATCAACAAACAATTAGTGTTGGTCGCAAAGCGCGTGAAGCTACTATGTTTACGCCAAAAATTAATCACTAAAAGAATAAAGGCCAAGGCGGTAAACTGTCCTAACTCAACCCCAACATTAAAAGCAATTAAATTAGTAATTAAACCGTCATCAGGAAGTTGAAACTCTTGTAACTTGGTTGCTAAGCCAAAACCGTGAAAAAAGCCAAAAATCAGTACAGCAAGCTTGGCATTGGGTGATTTACCAAAGAGTCGATTAAAGCCACCTAAATTATCAAAGCCCTTATAAACAACTGATAGCCCAATAATGGCATCGATTAAGTAAGCATTAACTTGTATGTCACTGATCACGCCAAACAATAAGGTTAAGCTGTGTCCTAGCGTAAACATACTGACATACAATAAAACGTCTCGACTTCTATATAAAAAGAACAACACACCTACTAAAAACAATAAATGATCGTACCCTGTCACCATATGCTTAGCACCAATATACAAAAATGGGATAATTTGTACACCAGTGTTTTGTAGTAAAAATGCTCTTGTGCTTTCATCGACACCATGAGCAAAAGCTTCAATCGGTAACCATATGGCAAGTAAAGCGATAAAACTCAACAAGCCATATCGCTGCATAATATTAAACATTTACGGTTTCCTTTGAATGAGTTGTTTTTGAATGAGTTGTTTCAGTCAAGGTTTCTTCGCTATGCAGCAAACGATATAAAGCTGGAAGAACGAATAGCGTCAATATAGTTGAGGAAATCACCCCTTCGATCACCACAGTTGCTAGTGGACGTTGAACCTCAGAGCCTACCCCTGTATTAAGCGCCATAGGCACAAAACCTAATGAGGCAACAAGCGCGGTTGTTAGAACAGGTCGAGGTCTTGTCAATGCACCTTCGATAATAGCCGTATCTAAAGCAGCTCCTTCACGTCTAAGTTTTTGTATAAACGAAACCATAACTAGGACATTTAAAATAGCAATGCCTGATAAAGCAATAAAGCCAACAGCGGCTGATATTGAAAAAGGGATATCTCTCAATAGTAAAGCAAAAATCCCTCCTGTTAAAGCTAATTGAACGCCAGTAAAAATAATCATGGAATCTTTAAATGAGCCTAAAACCAAGAAAAGAAGACCAATAATCATCACCAACGTAATAGGAACCACGATAGATAGGCGATCTAAAGCTGATTGTAACTTTTGGTAAGTGCCACCATATTCAATCCAGTAACCCGCAGGCATTTCAACAGACTTATCAATAGAGGCCTGAATATCGTTAACAAATGAGCCCAAATCTCTCCCTCGAACATTAGCGGTAACAACCACTCTACGTTTGCCATTTTCTCTATTGACTTGGTTTGCACCTTCAACCAATACCAATTCAGCTAACTCCTGTAATGGAACATAACTGTTATCTAACATCTGTATCAGTAAGTAAGACAAGGCATCAACATCGGTTCTTAGCGCTTCTGGAAGTCGTACTACTATGTCTGCACGTTGGTCACCTTATAGAACTTACCCGCAACCGAACCGCCTAACACTGTGGAAAGTTGATCTTGTAGTTGCTTCACGCTTATTCCATATTTTGTTAGCTGGGCAAGTTTAGGATTAATCGTCATTATAGGTAAACCAGTCGTTCTTTCTACTTGAATATCAGCAGTCCCCTCAACATTAATAATAGCTGTGTTTATACTCTTTCCTAACGTTGCTAAAGTATCAAAGTCATCGCCAAACACTTTGATAGCCAGCTCTGCACGAACCCCTGATAACAACTCATTAAAGCGCATTTGTATTGGTTGTAAGAACTCATATCGATTACCCGGCATAGGCTCTACTCCGGCTGCTAATTCCTCAATAAATTGTGCTTTAGGTTTATTAGGATTTGGCCATTCACTGCGTGGTTTTAAAATAATAAAATTATCGGCAACACTGGGTGGTACTGAAGTTTTATCTAGTTCTACAATTTTATTATGAATTTCTTTTACCACTTCACTATTTGATTTGGTGCCTTTACATGAAACGTATGTTCTATATATACTTATAATTTTACTTCTGAGCTCTTGAAAAACCTCAATCTCATTCTTTTGAAGTGGCATAATCAATTCTGCGTGAAAAAATGACTCCTTAGCATCTTCTATTAGTTTTTCTTCAATTGAAGCTAAAGCCATTTTGATAACAAATATTTCTTTGTCATATGACTACACATAAGATTCATACTCTGTTTCAGTCAACTTTTTTTGGATGTAACTATTTATAATTTCTAGTAAATATTTACTTACTATTTTAAAAGTTAAACTTTTAGAATCGCTAGGTTTGCAAATTCCGCTATGACTTACTTGCAAAGTTTTTGATTTTAATTTCTTAGTAGTATTTGGTGTAGCACTTAAACTGCCCACACACTCATCATGTTGAGCTTCAACGTAATAACTTTTTGCAAGGTTATGAAACCTATCCACCCAGAGATCATTTAGTGCTGTCATATCTTTATTTAAAGGTTTTAGTTCTTTAGCATTAACATTGGCAGGTCCCAAAATTAAAGCGGGAAAGGAGCCCCTATGTGGTGTAGCCAGAGAGATATAACCTATGACTGGTAAGTCAATATCTTCATATTCTTCTGCTAGGTGATTCAAAATAAAGTTTTTAGCAATTAACCCTCCCATGCTATAACAAATAAACACAATACTGTCATAGTCATCTGACTCACCTTCCAGAAAAATAGCCAAAGAGCTTGTTAGGGATTCAATAGATGAATTTTTTCTAATTTTTGGTTTCCTAAAATTAAGCCCTTGAACCTTATTCACTAAACCTACTATTGAGTTCGCAAATATATTTTGAGTCAAATTTATGATCTTTGTAAAATAGTCAAATTCAATAAAATCAACATTCTCATTTATCTTAGTCTCATTTGCCAATAATTCAGGAAAGCTAACGGCGCTCTCTTCATTAATCCAGGTTTTCTCCCCTCCAGTAAGCTGAAGTGGTATGGCATATGGTGGTATTTAAAGAATATTTTGGAATGATAAGAATTATGCTCTTGAAAATAAGCACCTTATAGACAATGCCATAGATGATCCACACCCCGCGGTTAACATTACATCTATTGATTTACTGTTGCCAATGGCAAATTACGACAACAACTATGCTCTAGAAAAATTCATAGAACTCTGTGATAAAGATCTTCGTATGACATGTGGCCATGGAGTACATTACTTTTTTAATAAAGGATTTGAAGGTAAATACCAACAAAAATTTGTCAGTTTAGTTATGAGGATGCTTGATTACCCGCTTGATGAAGTAAAGAAAGAAGCAGCTCGACAAGTTTACGCAAGATGGTTTTTCAATAAGTTATTTGAAGATAAAATTTAATTCGTATTAAAAGATAATGTAAACCTAAGAGAAGGCTGTGCTTCCGTAGTTAAGCAATTCCTAGAGGAAGATAAATATCATGATAAAAGTTTGAAACTAGAGCCTGCTTACAAAACTCTAGTGAACGATAATGATGCGGATATTTTGCGAAAAATAGGAGGATGTATTGGAAGTGAACATTATTGGACAAAACAGAATGTTAACAATTTATTTGACGTATTTGTAAAGTCCGAGTCTGCTAAGTACTGCTTGTTTGAATTGTTCCATACACTAGAAAATTACTCTGGCGCTTTAACTGAGTTGAGTGACCCTCTGTTAGATTTGGTTACTAACTTAAGTAATGACCGGAATAAAAACCCATCAAATCTACACATAAATATCATTGATTCATCATTAATTGCAGTCCTTCAACGCCTTCACGACGAAGCTTCAGAGGATGAGGATGAAACTGCTATAAATACATGTTTAGATATTTGGGATAAATTACTTCAATCTGAAATATTTAGTGCAATAAATGCAGCTAAAGAGCTAGATAAGCGTCTTCTTAGTTAAATTATCCACAAAAAAGGCGAATCATTTCTGATTCGCCTTTTAAATTATTTTACTTGGAAGTTAACCAACTTAATTACGGATCACCATATGGAGCCTACATATGGTCAAAAAGTAAAAACTCACTTTGAACAAGCGCTACTAAGAAAAGGTTTAAAACAGTAAAAAGTACCCTTAAATATCTCTACCCTTTTAATATATTTTAACTTTCTTAAGTTTGACAAAAAATATAAAGTCGATAATAGTCTTTTAGTAAAGTGAAGATGATTATCCAAACATTTAAAAACTACCATACGGAAATTAACCATCTTAATTCCCGTCCCAGTATGGGAATAAAATTTATATATTTATTTAAAAAAATAAAAAAGCGAACCATTTCTGATTCGCCTTTCTTAATTTCATCTAAAGTTTCCAACTACATTTACAGTTTCCAACTTGATGTCACTGGTTTCCAACTCTAAGTGTTGTGATCAAAAATAAAATTAATCGATATAACTTTCAATTGGAGGACATGAACAAATTAAGTTACGGTCTCCGTAAACATCATCAATACGGTTAACTGTTGGCCAAAATTTATTTTTTGCTGCAGCAGGAACTGGGAATACCGCTTCTTTAATAGAATAACCACGTTCCCAAGTATCAGTAATATCCGCTAACGTATGAGGAGCATTATGCAATGGGTTGTCGTCACTTGACCATTCACCTGATTCAACTTTACGTACTTCATCGCGAATAGAAACCATCGCTTCAACGAAACGGTCAAGTTCAACTTTAGACTCTGACTCTGTAGGCTCAATCATGAAAGTACCCGCTACTGGGAACGACATGGTCGGTGCGTGAAAACCATAATCAATTAAACGTTTTGCTATATCAACTTCACTAATACCCGATGTTGCTTTAAGTGGACGTAAATCAATAATACATTCATGAGCTACACGACCATTTTTTCCTGCATATAAAAGTGGGTAATGTTGGCTTAATTTTTTAGCTAAATAATTAGCATTAGTAATCGCATATTTAGTCGCATCTGTAACGCCCTGCTTACCTAACATTGCACAGTAGAGGTAAGAGATACATAAAATACCTGCACTACCAAAGGGTGCTGCTGCAACTGCTCCATTACCTTTAGTGCTTTCATCAACGTTAATTAATGCATGATCAGGCAAGAATGGCGCAAGGTGTGCTTTAACGCCGATAGGTCCCATACCTGGGCCACCGCCACCGTGTGGAATAGCAAAAGTTTTATGCAAGTTCAAGTGAGAAACATCTGCACCAATATAACCTGGAGATGTTACACCTACTTGTGCGTTCATATTTGCACCGTCGAGGTAAACTTGACCACCATGGTCATGAACGATGTTACAAATTTCTGCTACGCTTGTTTCATATACACCATGCGTTGACGGGTAGGTGATCATAATACAGGCAAGATTGTCGGCCATTTCGCTTGCTTTGGTACGCAAGTCGTCCATATCAACGTTACCTTCTTTATCACAAGCAACAACAACAACTTTCATGCCAACCATTTGCGCAGACGCAGGGTTTGTACCGTGAGCAGAAGATGGAATTAAACAAATATTACGATGTGCATCGCCACGACTTTCATGATATTTAACAATCGCGATTAACCCCGCATACTCACCTTGAGCACCAGAATTTGGTTGCATTGAAATGTTGTCGTAACCCGTTAGTTCAACTAACCAATCGCCTAACTCGTCAATCATTTGCTTATAACCTTGAGCTTGGTCAATGGGCGCAAATGGGTGCATGTTAGCGAATTCAGGCCATGAAACTGGGATCATCTGTGCTGTTGCATTTAACTTCATCGTACAAGAACCCAAAGAAATCATTGAATGATTCAATGCTAAATCTTTGTTTTCTAATCTTTTGATATAACGAAGCATTTCTGTTTCGCTGTGGTATGAATTAAATACCGGGTGAGTCAATATTTCAGATTCACGTACTAATGCGGCGGGAATTGAAGAATGACCGCTACTCACTATTTTGTCGTCAAGGTCGCTAACGTCTAAACCATGACCTACACCTAATAATATATCGAATAAGCCAGCAATATCAGCACGAGTGGTTGTTTCATCGAGAGAAATACTAATTTGACCCGCAACATCAGTGCGGAAGTTAACACCTGCAGCTAATGCGCGTGCAACGATTTCTTCTTTATTATCTAAATTGAACGTTAAGGTATCAAAGTAGTTAGCATGAATAGCCGTTAAGCCTTTGGTTGATGTACCTAAACATAAAATATCTGCGAAACGATGAATACGATTAGCAATGATTTTCAAGCCCTTAGGACCATGATAAACCGCGTAAAACGCCGCCATGTTAGCTAAGAGTACTTGAGCAGTACAAATGTTTGAGTTAGCTTTTTCTCGGCGAATATGTTGTTCGCGAGTTTGCATTGCCATACGCAATGCAGCGTTACCACGGGTATCTTTAGAAACACCAATAATACGACCAGGTAATGAACGTTTGTATTTCTCAGAGGTAGTAAAAAATGCAGCGTGTGGTCCGCCGTAGCCCATTGGAACACCAAAACGTTGGCTTGAACCAATAACGGCATCAGCACCTAATTCACCTGGTGCTTTTAACATTACTAAACTCATGATATCGGCGGCTACCGCAACAATGCCTTTGTTTGCGTGAATTTTTTCAATTAACTCACTAATATCTGTAATTTCACCCGATGCACTTGGGTATTGTAGCAAAGCACCAAAAACATCATGGTCAGCGGCTTCGTGAGCGGGAGCAACGATAACGTCAAAATCAAACATTTCTGCACGCTGTTTAACAAGATCGATAGTTTGTGGATAAACATCACTTGAGATAAAGAATAAGTTTGATTTTTTGTTTTTAGAAACACGTTTGGCTAATGCCATAGCCTCAGCAGCTGCAGTACCTTCATCTAACAATGAAGCAGAAGCTAGTTCAAGACCGGTAAGGTCGATACACATTTGCTGGTAGTTTAATAATGATTCTAAACGACCTTGAGCAATTTCTGGTTGGTATGGCGTGTAAGCTGTGTACCAGCCTGGATTTTCTAACACATTACGCAAAATTACGTTCGGTGTTAATGTGCCGTAGTAACCTAAACCAATGTAGGTGTCGTTTACTTTGTTCAAGCTTGCAACCGCTTTTAAATCACTTAAGGCTTGCGCTTCTGTTTTACTTTCTTCAATCGCAGGCAATGCTGATAAACGAATATCACTTGGTACGATTTCATTGATAAGTGCGTCAACCGACTCTGCGCCAATGTCATTTAACATCGCTTGAGTTTGTTCGGCATTAGGGCCAATGTGACGACGAATAAAGTCTTGAGTTTGCTCTAAATAAGCAAGTGATTTTGATTGAGTAGTCATAAAACAGCTTCTCTTAAGTGGGTAATTAATTAACTGGGTCTTTAGTTACTGCGTAACTAAAATAAAGCCCAAAAAAATCAGTTGGAGGCTTAATAACAGATTTCGTAAACAGTTAGCTTTTAGGCAATGCATTAAAGTTATCAGTCTTATGAGCTTAGTAAGCCTTTAGCTAAAGGTTTACTAAGCAAGTGAGTTAGACGAGTAACAAAAGCAACGCAGCATGAAAGCTAAATGTGCCCAAAATTAGTCTTCGTCAATAGAGTTCGCGTAACCATCAGCATCTAATAAAGCATCTAACTCTGCTTCATCAGCTAACTGAACCTTGAATAACCAACCAGCGCCAAAAGCGTCTGAGTTAACTAATTCAGGAGAATCTTCTAAGTCTTCATTTACTTCAATAACTTTTCCTGAAACGGGTGCGTAGATGTCTGAAGCTGCTTTTACAGATTCTGCTACTGCAACGTCGTCACCAGTACTGATCTCATCATCAACATCTGGTAATTCAACAAATACCATGTCACCTAATAAGTCTTGTGCATGTTCAGTGATACCAACCGTAACTACGCCGTTACCTTCTTGACGTACCCATTCGTGTGATGTTGCATATTTTAGTTCTGAAGGAATGTTGCTCATTTTTTATTTTCCTGAGGTTAATTATTGTTTATCGTAAACTCAATTTTAATTGTCGCTATTGGCTAACAATTAAATACTATAGCTTAATTATTCTTCTATATTGGACAAGCGTAAATAGACTTACCCTCGACCAACATTGTCATTCTACTTGCTTTTCTAACAAAATTTTATGATTAAAAATTAATTAAAAAACTTTTTTGCCATTGCGAACAAAACCAGCTTTGATCACTTTAACATTCACTAATTTTTTACGCATTTCTACTTCAACAGTGTCGCCTGGGCTTACGCTGCGAGGAACACGAGCCATAGCAATACTGTGACCTAATGTTGGCGAGAATGTACCTGAGGTAATAATACCTTCACCAAATGGTGTAATCACTTTTAAGCCAGTGCGTAATACACCTTTTTCTTCAAAAACTAAACCAACAAGTTTAGGTTGGTCGCCAGCAGCTTTTTGGGCAGTTAATACTTCACGGCCAATAAAGTTACGATCTGTTGGTTCCCAGCTAATGGTCCATGCCATGTTAGCCGCTAATGGCGAAACAGTTTCGTCCATATCTAAACCATAAAGATTCATGCCAGCTTCTAAGCGCAAGGTATCACGCGCGCCTAAACCACAAGGTGCAACACCTGCGTCAAGTAGTTTTTGCCATAAATCTGCTGCTTGGTCTTCTGGAACCACTATTTCATAACCATCTTCACCGGTATAACCCGTGGTGGCAATGAATAAATCGCCGGCTTGAACACCAAAGAATGGCTTCATACCTTCAACAGCTTGTGTTTGCTCTGGTGTTAATAGTGAAGCTACTTTAGTTTTAGCTTGAGGACCTTGCACGGCAATCATGCCAAATTCAGGACGTTCGTTAATTGTAATGTCGAAACCAGCCGATTGTTCATTCATCCACGCTAAATCTTTTACGCGCGTTGCTGAATTAACAACCAAACGATAATAAGTTTCAGTGAAAAAATAAATGATCAAATCATCAATAACACCACCTTCGTGATTAAGCATACCGGTATAAAGGGCTTTACCTTCAACGGCTAATTTTGCAACATCATTAATCACTAAACGGCGTAAATATGCTTTGGCATCAACACCTTTAATATCAACAATGGTCATGTGTGAAACATCAAACATGCCGGCATCAGTTCGAACAGCATTATGCTCTTCTATTTGCGAGCCGTAGTTAATTGGCATTTCCCAGCCGTGAAAATCAACTAGTTTTGCGCCAGCTTCGATGTGCTTAGCATGTAATACGGTTTTATTAGTCATCGTATGTATTCCACTTTAATTGTTGAATTCACCATTAAGCCAAGCTTAAAGGTCGTATATTTACAAAATAATTGGCCAGATTATAGCCGCGCAAAGCAACCGATTCAACTAAAAACAAAGAAAACAGCCAATAATACAAATTTTAAACCAGATAAATATTTTAATCCAAATTTAATTTTTAAAAATACAGCTTTTGAAAATTATAATCAGTTTTACTTCATTAAAAAATAGAATCTTGGGTTTTTATTTTGTGTTTTTTACTGACATTTTTTTTCAGGAGAACTTATTAATTTAAAAGCTAATAATATCAAAAGGAAGGAGAAACATCAGGACGTTTATAAAATTATTTTTCATTGATTAACCATACACTTAAAAGACAATCATTAGATAAGTTATTTAAAACAGAGCAAACGTTATTACAAGCTATTACGGTCATGTAAAAAGCGTTTACTTAAATGCTCAAAGCAACGTTAATTTTAAAATAACTTGTCTTTGATTTTTGCAAGTTTAGGTAAATCACTTTTCAAACCCAATGCTTGTTTAATTAAGACTTGCTTAACGGGCTTTAAGTTATTAATTAAAGACAACCCCAGACCTCTCAACAATTTTATAGCGCCTTGTTGAGGTGTAAACACTTGTTTAATTGACTCCATTGCCGCAACCATTTCGGTTGCTTCGGCTTTACGCCAACGCGAATATTCATTTAACAAACGAGTGGTTAACCAAGCGTCATTAGGGGATTTTTGTTGGGTTATTTTGTCATTAATAATTTGCGCCAATGATACCGCGTCAAGTAAACCTAAATTAACGCCCTGGCCTGCTAATGGATGAATAGTATGAGCAGCGTCACCCACCAAAGCAATACGCTCTTGAACGAAGCTTTGGGCGATACGCATAGTTAGCGGATGAGTAAAACGTTTACTCTGCAGTTCAATATTCCCTAATTTCCCATCACTTGCTGCCGTTAATGCTTTTGAAAACTCTATTGGGGTTAAGCCATTTAAACGAATTGCATCTTCGGGGGATGTAGACCAAACAATCGAACATAAGTCTTGCGTTCCATGAGCGTCGTTAAGTGGCAGTAGCGCTAAAGGGCCAGTTTCTAGAAAAACTTGCCATGCAGTATTTTGGTGTCCTTGAGAACATTTTACCGTAGCAACAATAGCATGATGATCATAATCACGAAAAGTTAAGGGGAACGCCATTTGACGTCTAACCCAAGAATTTGCGCCATCAGCACCAACCACTAATTTAGCGGTTATTGGCATAGGGTTGCCGTTAGTTGATGTAAAACTAACAAAAGCCTCACTTTCACCAATACTTATATTACTTAAGGTATTTTCAGTATAAAAAATTATACCTTGATCTACTTGTGCTTTTTGCCAAAGACTCTGACGTATAACGCTATTTTCAACGATCCAACCTAGCTGTTCATTGGCTGAGGTATCGGCTAAATCGTCACAAGAAAAAAGTAACTTGCCAAAGCCGGCTTTATCCCAAACATGCATATCAGTATAAGCTTGAATACGTTTTTGTTGAATTAATGGCCAAACATCCAGATTATCAAAAATTTGTTTACTGGCGACATTCAGCGCACTAACTCGAACATCAGGCTGTTCTGATAATTCATCCGGCGGTGAAGTGTCAACAATTGCAACGGTTAACTGTGTTTGCTGACGTAGCGCTAAAGCTAAGGTTAAGCCCACCATGCCACCGCCAACAATTAATACATCAAATTTTTGCATGTTATTCTTCTTAATTTTAAAATGGCTTTACGTTAGGTTAACTTAGTATTTTTTGTAACCTTGGTTTCACCCTTAATAACCCATCGTTTTTCTAACGAGGCGACTTTTTAAAGGTGATAAATAATTCATGACTTTCAAACCAACATTTCGACCTATAACTAAAGGGGGTAATTTATTTGAAAAAAGTGTCACTAACGAATCAGTTAAACCAATGACTTGCTGATGATCTAACTTTCGTTGCGAGGCATAATGACTTAACAGAGAAAACTGTCCAATGTCTTGATTGTTATTTAAGGCTACTTTGATCAGTTCCACCATTTGCTTAACATCTCTTACACCTAAATTAAAACCTTGTCCGGCAATAGGATGAATTGTGTGAGAAGCATTACCAATAAGTGCCATCCGATGAAAAACCTGTTCATCAGCCATTAATAATTTAAGCGAATAAACATCGCGTTTACCCACTTGGGTTATTGCGCCAAGCCAATTACCAAAAGCATTTTCAAGTTCATCTTGGAATTGTTTATCGCTAAGTGCTAGCATTTTATCTGCTTGTTCAGGCAGTAATGTCCACACCAAAGAACAACGACTATCACTTGTTGCGCTCCCCTGTTTCGACAACGGTAACATCGCGATAGGACCATTATCAGTAAAGCGTTCAAAAGCCAAATTGTTGTGGGCAATAGCCGTACTTACATTGGTAATAAGTGCCGATTGACCGTAGTGAGACTCTTGCACCGCAATGTTAGCAAATTTTCGACAGGCCGAATGAACACCATCACAGGCTAATAGTAATTTCGCGCTAAGCTTTACTGTTGAATTAAGCGTCAGTTCAACCTGCTCTTTTTGCCAAGTAATATCAGTTATTTTATCGGGAGTGAACCAAGTGATATTACCTATTATTTTGTTTTTCTCTTTTAAACGGCTTAATAATGCTTGCCCAAGCAATGACATTTCAACAACAAAGCCGAGTGCATTAACTTGATGATGCTCAGCATAAAGTCGAGCTTTACCGTAAAAGCCTCGATCAGAGATATGAATGTTTTTAATAGGCTCGGCTAGATGCTTTAATTGTTGCCAAACGCCTAAACGTTCTAAATAGGTCGCTGTGCCATGTGAAAGCGCTAACACACGATCATCAAAAGTTAATCTTGGATCTTCTAATACCGGGTGAGCTTCAACAATGGCAATAGATAGCGGCTGACCCTGTTGTTTTTTGCAGTCGATCAAACTCAGCGCCATTAATGCACCAGATAAACCACCACCAGAAATTACGATATCGAATTCTTTTTTCATAGTTACTTTTTTAGCTATTTAATACAGTCGTTTAAGATAAAGCGTCAAAGTGAAATGCTAAGTTCATTGCCAATTTTTCATTGGACTGTGAAATAAAACATTGATTGATGATTGCTGCCTGAATGTAAATACGTAAATCTATGATGACAAGTTCATATGGCAATGTGAATTGACGATAAAAAAAGTCAGTTAATTATTCGCAGTCATTAGTTGTTCAATTTCAGCAATTGATTTTGGCGCATTTACCGTTAAGTTTTCATGACCTTGATCAGTTACTGCTATATTATCTTCAATTCTTATTGCTATACCGCGCCATTTTTTATCAACACTATAATCATCAAGTGGAATATAAATGCCCGGCTCTATGGTCATCACCATACCTTGTTCAAACGCTCGACATTGCTCGCGTTTATTATTTGACTGATAATCACCAACGTCATGAACATCTAACCCCAACCAATGCCCTAAGCCATGAATAAAATACTTTTTACAGGCTTTGTCCTCAAGTAACTGATCTAAATTCCCAGACAATATACCTAAACGATGTAAACCTGAAGTCAAGAAGTTATTCACTAAAACATTAAGCTCGACAAAGGTTGCATTTGGCTTTATTGCATCAATCGCTAAGTTCTGTGCATCTAGCACCAGTTGATAGACTTCTCGTTGTGCTAATGTGAACTTGCCATTTGCAGGAAAGGTGCGAGTAATGTCAGCCGCATAGCCGCTAAGTTCACCACCGGCGTCAATCAACACCAATTCGTTATTTTTCAGTACGTCATCATTGTTGGTGTAATGTAAAATATTGCCATTATCGCCACAGGCAACGATACTGCCATAAGCGGGATGCCTTGCACCATTACTGGCAAATTCATGTAGTATTTCCGCTTCTAATTGATATTCAAATTTACCAATCACTGACTGTTTCATCGCTCTGGCATGAGCCGCACCGCTAATAATATTTACTTGGCGCATAATATCGAGCTCGCCAGCACTTTTAATTAAACGCATTTCTTCAATAATATTTCGACAATCTACCAGTAGTGTCGGTGCTTTTACGCCAAGGCGGTTTTGCGCTTTAACTGCTGATAACCATGCATATATTTGGCTATCAAAGCGGCTACTTTTTCCTTGGCAAAACAACAAGTGACTTTTATCCGCAATATAATTAGGGAGGTATTGATCTATTTCAGTTAGTGGAAAACATTCATCTACACCATAATGATCTACCGCTAACGCTTGTCCTACCCGCCTACCGTGCCAGACTTCTTGAAGGGCATTTTTTTCAAGGTTAAATAAAATACTTTGTTGATTTTCTTCGCCCTTACCAGCAGATTTAATCAGCACTAAAATAGCATCAGGTTCGTTATATCCTGTTAGATAATAGAAACTTTTATTTTGGCAAAAAGCATATTCGGTATCATTGCTACGCGTGACTTCTTGTCCAGCGGAAAATATCGCAATAGAATTTTCTGGCATCGAGGTAAAAAATTGAGCACGACGTTGGATAAATTCTGCCAAAGGTAATAAAGTATTTTTAACTAAAGTTGATGTATTCATGACTTAATCTTTTTTTAGTGGACAGTATCTTCTGCGCTTTTACTTTCTGGCGGTGAGCCGAGCTCGGTAAAACACAATAAAGCAGAAATTCTGACATATTCAGCTATTTCAAAATAGGCTTGCTCGGTATCTTCGTCTTCTTCCATTTCGTCAGACAAATTAGAGATTTCAGCAAAATCAATAAGGACTTCTTTAACGTCTTCTGATAATACCGCTTTGTTTTTTTGTTGTAGGCCGAACCCTAAATTGAAGCCTTGTACCCAAACACTTAAAGCATGACCACGTTCAACTATACTATCGTCATCATCGGGTAACGTTAATTGAAAACCATAAGAGTCATCAATAATGTCATGCCAAACTTTTGCAAACATTGATTTGACCAACGACTTAACGGCACGAGGTAAACCTTCACCGTTATTAAACAAGTCATTAATCATCACGATATAGTCCTCACTTTCAAAGGTAAACCCGGCACAAACTAAGCCAGTTAATACCCCATGTAATTCAGCGCCATGGACGGTAACACTTTCTGTTGTAAGAATTGCTTGCACTGAGGCAAAGTCTAAAGAGGTTTCGTTGGACATGTTTTAATCATCAATAAAATTCGTGAGTTAATGCAAGGTATCGTAACATTCACGCTTTTATGATGCTAGAGATTAAAAGGAGAAAACCCTAGAGAACGCTTGCATAGTGTACTGCTCATCGCTATAGTGCTCAGATATGTATATATTACTATTAATTAAGATGTTTTTTTGAGAATCAGCCTGTTATGAGTCAACACTCGGTTACCATTGAAGTTGCTAATAGAAGACTAAAGATTTCATGTCCTAGCGGGCAAGAGTCGTCTTTACTATTAGCCGCGGAAGAGTTAAACCAACGTTTACTAACAGACAGTAAAACTTGTTCTATAAAGACACCTGAACAATCACTAGTAATGACTGCACTTAACTTATCTAATGATTTATTAGCTGCTCGTAAAGAAATTATCGATGAACGTGCTGCGCTGCAAAGTAAAATTGATTTACTACAAGCGACTATCAAACAAGCTGTAATTTCCGAATACCTCAAGAAAGCTTGATTTTTCAGCAACCTCTGTTCACTAAAAAAACAAACAAACTTAAGTTACAAAAAAACACTTAAATCGCTTTGAAAAATTAGCTATACTAACTTCGTCTTCTGGGGTGTTTGTATGTTAACTATGTCCCTGAGCCGATAAGTTTTAACTAAGGAAGTTGATTATTAACTATTGCGCAAGCCCGGCTCGTATCGGGAAGCCTACGGTTGAAATGATACCTCCGCCCTGAACACCCGGTGTTCAGGACTAAAGTCGACTGCGGCACCTTGGAAGCATCCTTTTCGTACAATAATTTAATAAATTATTGTATGGCTTATTTGTTTAGTCAAAATCGAATAAATTCGCGCAACGCTAGAAAAAATAAAGTGCTCACGATTAAAGATGGCTCCTTGCCCAATAAAGGCAATAAGCATCACAGCTATGGCGAACACTTTTGAAAAACTTGTACATATAAACCTCCAAATACAATTCGCGCAACCTTATAAAAGTTTCGTCATGATATGAGAACAAACATAAATCAGTTTATATTGATTCACTGTCAAATGTTAACGATGAGCTGACGAATAGGTTCTTAATTATAGTACTTGGTCATCAAGAACGATACGCCTAAATAATTAACTAAAAAAGAATGGCGTTGCCATAAAACGATCGTTAGGCGTTAGCGCATTAATATTAATTTCACTCATGAATTCAGGACAAGTCTGTCGGGCTATGCCCCTTTTTACTTTTGAAAGTCATAGTGAATTTCAAGCAGTATTTCACTGCTAAAAACATAAAAAATCATAACAAAACGTTATTATTATAATAACAATTGATAATTTTTTATTAAGCAACATTAGGCGTAGTATTACCTCATCGAAACGAAGTAAGAACTAATCAATATAATGTTGGAGTAAGTTATGAAAATGAATCACGTAGGCCTCATGGTTGGCGATATGAATAAAGCGGTTGAGTTTTACACTAAAGCGCTCGGTCTAAAGATTGTAATGGGCAACACCAAGGTAAAAGAAGAACGCGAGACTGCCATTGGTAGAATGTGTGTGGCTGTTTTTGGTGAAGGTTTCAAAGGCTTTAATATTGCACATTTAGTAACAACTGACGGCATTGGTGTTGAGATGTTTGAAATGAAAGAGCGGCAAGAACGTCACGACGTTGATTTTTCACGCTTAGGTATATTCCATTTCTGTCTTCAAACAGACGACTTTGAAGGTGCGATGGCGCGCACAGAACAATATGGTGGAAAAGTACGTATGGACGTTATGCGCTACCATCCAGAAGACGAGACTAGACAAGCAAAAATGGTGTATTTAGAAGACCCGTTTGGCAACTTATTTGAGCTTTATTCGCATTCTTACGAAGAAACTTACGCTTCTGATTACGAGTAATAAATTTAAAATAACACACGTAAAAAATTATTTGAAGGCTACCTAAGAGTAGCCTTTTTTGTGTCTTTTTGTCGAAGAAGAATAACTTTGCCTTTACTCGTGAAGGTATCTATAAAATATACCACGTTGCTTAATCCAATTTTAAAGAGATAAATAACCAGCACCATTGATAAAATACGAATGATACGTATAAAATTCGAATATCAATAAATAGATAATAAGATTAGATTCAAGATAGTATTTTGTATAAAACAATTTAATTATCTCTTTAGCATGCCATCTATGCGACGACTTATTTAAAGTCTCAACCATAAATAGCTAAACATATACATTAATAATTAGCGACATTAAACCCTATTGAGATGTTAATACTTAAGCTCAAAAAATACTAAGTTAATATTAAGAGAATTTAAAGAGCTTCAAAGTTAGGTGTTGTTCGAGGATACTCACTTTAATTATTAACGATAACAGGACTTTTCATTTTCACTAGACAGTTTATCATTCAAAAAATCAGTTTCCTTAAAGTTAACAGGTAAAACGACGCCTTCACGTAAGAGACGAATTTTCACTGATTTAGAATTTTTAAGAATTAAATATAACTGATAATGATATTGATTCGCATTAACATTAGTGTTAATGTTACCGCAATAAAAAAAGCATCATGTAAATTTATATTATTTATAACTTAAAGGTCTCTCATGAAAACGAACATAAAAGCTCTTGTGCTAGCAATAGCAGCATCCTTAACTTTGTCAGCATGTGGTGGTTCAAGCACTAACGAAGCAAGCCCTGAACCTGTTGTGCCAGCTAACACCGCCCCAACAGATGTTGCAATTAGCAATATTACTGTAGACGAAAATTCTGCAGGCGCAGTTATTGGAACATTGTCAGCAACTGATGCAAACTCAGGTGATACATTTACCTATACAACTGATAACGAACTGTTTGCTATTACTGGCGATGAATTAAGTTTAAAAACTGACGCTATGGCTAACTTTGAAAATGCTGAATCTTTGGCTACCAATATCACAGTTACAGACAGTGGAGGCCTTTCATTTTCGAAAGAAGTCACTATTACTGTTAATGACTTATTGGATACTTATAAATTTGAAAGTAAATTAATTACAGATGAATCAAGTGTTGGTTATACGGGACAAATCGCTCGTCATGCGTTAATTTCTGAATTAACCAGCTATATTGGTGGTGGACTACAAGCTGATATAGACGCAAATGTATTTGCAGATAAAGCAGCGGTACTTGCTAAGTTAAACTCATATTTTCGTACTACGAGTAATCAATATGAAAACAACTTTTCGTTGACCTTCTTGGTTGATACCAAACAACCATTCATTACCAATATCTCTTCAAGCGCTAAAAACTTAGTCGGTAAAATAGCGGGTCGTGATGCAAGCCGTATGCGCAAAGACTGGACTGATGGTACTAGTTTTGTTGGCGCGGGCGCGGGCATGACACCAGAAACGTTAGTTGACGCTTATTTTGATCAATTGGCTGATAACGCGGTTGATGCTAATATTCGCCTCGATGAAGCAACAAATAATCCTATCACTAAAGTTTATGTCAATACTGATGGCACTGACTTAAAACAATTGCTTCAAAAGTTCTTATTGATGAGCATCACCTACTCTCAAGCTACTGATGATTATTTAGATGAAGGCTTAGCCATAGACAATATTGATCCCCGTGGTACTGGTAAAGCAGATACTGCTCTTGAACATGGTTTTGATGAAGGTTTTGGTTACTTTGGCGCTGCTCGTAATTATTTAGAATATACCGATAAAGAGATTGCTGGAAAAGTTAAGGCTGACGATGCAACCACAGGTCGTACTGATTGGAATGGTAAACATGACACTGACGGTGATGGCTTATTTGATTTAACATCAGAAGTAAATTTAGGTAGCTCTGCTAATGCAGCTAAACGTGACATCGGCTCTGCAAGTAATGCCAATCCAACGAATTATACTAAAGATGCCATGGAAGCATTCTTATCAGCTCGTAAAATGATTAATGATAACGTAGGTTCTGTATTTACTGCAGAGCAAACAACCGCACTTGAAACACAGCGTGATAATATCGTTCATGCATGGGAAAAAGCCATTGCTGCTACCGTTGTTCATTATATTAATGACCTTCGTGGAGATTTAGCTAAATCAGGCGACGATTATAGCTACGAAGACGTTGCTAAACACTGGTCTGAAATGAAAGGCTTTGCATTAGGCTTACAATTTAATCCTCATTCGCCAATCACAGATGCAGAGTTTGCTGAGATTCACAGTTACTTTGGACAAAAGCCAGTATTGCTCCCATTTGGCTCTGCTGATAAAACAGCTGTAACTACTTACATTGCTGACCTAGAGAAAGCGCGTGATATATTGCAAGAAGCATTGGGCTTAGATGCTGACAACGTTGCTAATTGGTAGTATTTTAAGTTAAGACTAAACCAAGCCTTAAGTTGTTTCGTATAAAGGCTTGGTTATTATTTATTTGTGAATAATTTTTATAGAATAGTCACAAATAAATAATTATTAATATCTATAACATTCATTTTATTTACATTATAGGGTTAAAAAATGTCAGTTAACATTAATCACACTGCACTCTCTATAGCCGTCGCTACGGCTCTATTAGTGAGTGCTTGTGGGGAAAGTACCAGCAGCAGTAGTGGTGAAAACTTTGGTACCACTTCAGTCTCTATACCAAACCCTACGCCCCCTGCGCCAAACCCTGGCAGTAATTTTACTCAGCAAGCGTTACTTGAAAACATTACTGATAATATAATCACGCCAATTTTTGAACAATTTTCAACAGCATCAGCAGCACAAATTCCAGAGATAGCAGCCTACTGTAAAATGGAAACAGACGCAGCTTTGGGTAATGCAACAAGCGAGCAAGTTATCGCTATGCGTGATAGTGCAAAGACAGCATGGCGCAACACCATGAATGTATGGCAACAAGCAGAGTTAATGAAAGTTGGTCCTTTAGTTGATAATGAGGGATTATTACGGGATAAAATTTATTCTTGGCCTGTAGTCAATTCATGTTCTGTTGATTTTGAAGTGGTAAATTTTAAAGCTGGGATTGTCAATGGGCAGCCATTTAATATTGCTGAACGTACACCTTCACGACGTGGTTTAGCCGCTATAGAATATTTATTGTTTAACGAACAACTTAATCATAGTTGCACTACGAGTACTCAGCCTGAAAATTGGGACAATCAAACAGATGAATATCGAAAAGTCGCGCGATGTGAATTTGCGGTTGAAGCTGCTCGCGATGTTAATAATAGTGCCAAAGAATTAATAACAGCTTGGTCTGGTGACAATGGTTTTGCAAGTACACTTAAAGCAGCAGGTAGTATAGGCAGCGAATTTAGCACTGAACTAAAAGCGATTAATCTTATCAGTGATGGTTTATTTTATTTAGAAACATTCACTAAGGATGGCAAGTTAGCGACCCCATTGGGGCTTCAGGCTAATAGCTGTGGGTCACAAGCTTGTCCTGACGTTGTAGAATCAGTATATGCACATCACTCTATTACTAATATTGAAAACAACTTACTGGCATTTCAAAAGCTTTTAACTGGAGAAACTGGTACTGGTTTTACTCATTACCTGATTGATGTTGGCGATCAAGATACAGCAGATTCAATGTCTGCAGGCGTTCAGCTAGCCATTGATGGTGTGCAGAATTATCAGAACAGTTTGGCTAAAGCCCTTGTTAATAATGAAGCACAAGTAACAGAAACTCATGCCAATGTTAAAGAAGTCACTGATAAACTTAAAATAGATTTTATTACCAGTTTATCACTTAATTTACCCGCGACATCCGCAGGAGATAACGATTAATGAAGATTAACGAGCATAAATATATTGCTGTTGTTTTTGCCTTTGCCTTTCATCCTAATGTTAATGCTGACGATGGTACTAGTGATACAGCTTCTGAATACACTGAACGTGTTCAAATTATTGGCCATAATGATAAATTGCGTACTGAAGCTGGAGCAGCTACGTTAATAGGTGAAGTTGAGTTAGAAAAATTTAAGTTTGATGATATTAACCGTGTACTATATAGCGTACCTGGCGTTAATATTCGTGAAGAAGATGGCTATGGTTTAAGACCTAATATAGGTTTTCGTGGTGCGACACCGGAACGTAGTAAAAAAATCACCATCATGGAAGATGGTGTATTAATTGGTCCTGCACCCTACTCTGCACCCGCAGCATATTACTTTCCAATGATCAGTAAAATGACTGCCCTAGAAGTATTTAAAGGCCCTTCTGCAATTAAGTATGGACCAAATACTGTAGCTGGTGCATTGAATATGACAACCCGCCAAGTACCTAAGAACAAAGAAGGTGCTATAGACCTTGCCTTTGGATCTGACGGGTATGCTAAAACGAAAGCTTACTTTGGTACCACTAATGGTAATTTTGGCTATTTAGTTGATGCGGTGCATATCGAAGCGGATGGTTTTAAAACGTTGGACGGTGGTGGTGATACCGGATTTAAGAAAAACGATATTATGGCTAAGTTTCAATATGACTTATCTAGTAGCCAATATAATCAGATAATTGAATTAAAGCTAGCCCATGCTAATGAAAAATCAAATGAGACTTACTTAGGGTTAACTGACGCTGATTTTAAGCAAAATGCTAATCAACGTTATGTAGCCAGCCAAAAAGATTTAATGGACTGGGAGCATCAGCAAGTACAGTTCACACACTTTATTGGTAATGACAATTTTGATGTGACAACCCGCTTGTACCGTAACGATTTTGAGCGTTCTTGGGATAAGATTAACGGTTTTAAAGCAGGGGCAGTAGTCACTGATTTACAGGATATTTTAACGAATCCTGAAACAGACGCTAATGCACCTTTTTATCAAGTGTTAACGGGTCAACGAAACACAGAAAGAGAATATGAAAAGATTATATTAGGAGATAACCAACGTGAATATTATTCGCAAGGTATTCAAACAGAGTTATACCTCTACCATACACTTTTAAATGTAAAACATGTATTTAATGTTGGTTTTAGGTTTCATCAAGATCAAATCAAGCGACGTCACACTACGGATACATATACAATGACGTCAGGTAAACTACTCAGTGATGATAGTGCAACGCTGCCTGGAGACACAAACAAAGAAAAAACTGATGCTATTTCTATATTTTTTAAAGATACTATAACGTTAGGTGCATTAGATTTAACCTTTGGCCTACGTGGTGAATTTCTTGATGCCAGTTACCAAAATCAAGCGCCAGGTAAAGAAGGTGAATGGCAAAAGAAAAGCACTGATATTTGGTTACCAAGTTTAAGTGGATTTTACACATTAACTGAACATTCTGGGCTGTTTTTTGGTGTTCATGAAGGTTTTGTGCCGACGAGTCCAAAAGAGCCAACTAATGTCAAAATTGAAAATAGCATTAATTATGAGTTAGGTGCTCGTTATCATGACGAGAGTAGTCAACTTGAAGCGGTTATATTTTACAACGATATAGAAAATTTAAAGGAAAGCTGCTCTTTTTCAACTGCCTCGCTTTGTCAAGATAATACTGATGGTGAGTTCAACAGTGGTGAAGCAAATGTTATAGGCCTTGAATTAAGTGCAAAACACACTTATGAGCTATCAGCGGACTATGACTTACCCGTATTGTTAAGCTACACCTATACTAGAGGCGAGTTTGATAGTGCATTTAGCTCTGACTTTAGTATGTGGGGAGACGTCAAAGTTGGAGATACTTTACCGTATTTACCTGAAAATCAGTTAACACTTGATATCGGTTTAGCAGCTAATAATTGGCAAGTTAATTTAATTACCCGCTACATTGGTGAAATGAAAGAAGCATCAGGTGAAAATGTTCTGCTGTCTGGCGTAACAACACAAGCACTAACAATCGTTGATATGGCTGCAAGTTATGAACTAGGAGATATGGGCAGTATCTATCTTAAGCTTGATAACTTACTCGATAATCAAGAAATAGTTAGTCGACGCCCTTATGGAGCTCGCCCTAGTAAACCTAGATCTGCTTCTGTTGGCTATCAATATAGCTTCTAATTAGCGTTAATAGTGTTTAAAATTAAATAAAAGCGTTAAGTGTCATACTTATCGTTTTTATTTGTAACCTTATTACGAAAAGTTATTTATATTTATGGACTTTCTTAGCTCAAATTTTAAAGAATTAGCCCTTTATATCCTTGATCCTAACCAACGCTTATTTTGGGGTTATATTTTATCGGCATTACTATTTGCCAGCGTAGTATATTTTGTTAACTTAAAGAAGATAATAAAGTCTGACTCAACGCAAAAAAAGCAACGAGGATTAATAGCCTTTTTATTTCCTAGGAAAATTTTCTTAGCGCGCTCAGCACTCAATGATTATGGTTTATTTATTATAAATAAACTTTTTAAGGCGGCGTTATTTCCTTTTATTATCTTAACAATGGTGCCTGTGGCTTTAGGTATTTCATCAGCAATAGAATGGTTATTTGGGCCTATAGCGCACTTTACTTTATCTTCAGCAAGTATTATGGTTATTTTTACCATATTACTATTTATTTTTGATGATTTTACTCGTTTCTTATTACATTATTGTTTACACAAAAGTCATTATTTATGGGAGTTCCATAAAGTTCATCATTCTGCAACCGTACTAACACCCTTTACTATATATCGCTCACATCCCATTGAAAATTATCTCTATGCTTGCCGTATGGCGTTAACGCAAGGCTTTGTTGTTGGCTTGTGTTATTACTTATTTGGGCCCACATTAAAAATGATTGATATTATTGGTGCCAATGTTTTTATTTTTGCCTTTAATATTATGGGCTCAAATCTGCGTCATAGCCATATTAGGATAAGTTGGGGAGATAAAATAGAAGGGTTATTTTTAAGCCCTGCACAGCATCAAATTCACCACAGTGATAACGTTAAGCATTTTGATAAAAACTTTGGTACGGTATTATCCCTCTGGGATCGCTTATTCAACTGTCTTATGCGTGCGTCTGAGGTTGGAGCGTTGTCTTTTGGTATAGGTAAAGAAGGGGAATTGCATAAGTCGCTAATGGGTATTTATTTACAACCTTTTATCAACGTATATAGAAAATTACGTTTTCGTTTACGTTTTTTTTAGTACGTTAATGGTATTCAATTAAAAATTTTTGCCCTATATTTTTTAGTTATAGTGATTAGTGGTATTAACATATACCGAGTCTACTGATTTCCTAAGACAACAAGATTCTTAGAACAGTAATCTAAACAAGAATTATTCTCAAATAGATTGACAAATTATAATATTTTCTTTAATCTTGCCAACCTATAAATACTGTCGACAGAGACTGGCATAAAGTTGTCAGGGTAATATAATGCAAAATATAGCGTCCATCCGAAAAAATTTATTCCTAATTTTTACTAGCTTTTTACTTATTTCATCATCTTTACAAGCTAGTGATGAGGTGAATGTGTATTCTTACCGGCAAGAGTTTTTAGTCAAGCCTTTGTTTGACATTTTTACAAAAAGAACGGGGATTAAAGTCAATGTTATTTTTGCTAAAAAAGGCATGGCGGAACGTCTCGCCCGAGAAGGTAAATATAGCCCCGCAGATATATTATTAACGACGGATATTAGTCGGCTCATTGAATTACATGACCGCGATCTACTCCAAGCTTATAGCTCTAAAACGTTACTTGATGTAATTCCTAGTCAATATCGTGCTACAGACAATACGTGGTATGCACTTACAACACGTGTTCGTAATATTTATTCAGCTAAACGTTTGGGTGCTATCAATATCAATTATGAAGATTTAGCTGACACTAAATATAAAGGAAGAATATGCACTCGAAGCGGTAAACATTCATATAATATTGCACTCGTTGCCTCTATGATTGCTGCTCATGGTGAAACAGAAACCCTCACTTGGTTAGAAAATTTTAAAGTTAACTTAGCCCGCAAACCTCAGGGTAATGACCGTGGTCAAGTACAAGCAATTCATCAAAACTTATGTGATATAGCGTTAGGTAATAGTTACTATTTTGGCAAAATGTTGGTTGATGAAAAGCAGAAGTTATGGGCTGATTCGGTATATATTAATTTTCCCAATCAAAATAACCGGGGTGCTCATGTGAATATATCAGGAATGGGCATGGCAAAATATGCTCCTAATAATGACAATGCTAAAGCTTTAATGGAATTCTTAGTGTCAAAAGAAGCACAGAAGCTTTATGCTGAAACGAATATGGAATATCCAGTGAGAACTGATGTAATGCCATCTGATTTAGTTGCCTCATGGGGTAAGTTTAAAGCAGATTCATTGTCGTTAGAATCGATCGCAAAGCATAGAAAAGAAGCGCTTAAACTTATAGATAAAGCTAAATTTGATTTATAAAGGATGATTATTATTTCTTGATAGCCCCATTAAAAAATAATATCTGGCGAAGTGCCTGCTGGCTCATAGTATTTTTACTCATAACACCGGTATTAGTTATGGTATTAGCCAGCTTTAGTTCGTCAAGTGATTTATTTTCTCATCTTTGGCGAACAGTCTTACCTGACTATATTACTAACACGCTAGTACTAGGGGTGTTGGTCGTTTTTTTGTCTTTAATTTTTGGCACCTTGAGTGCGGCTTTCATTGTTCATACCAACGTTTTGGGTAAAAACTTTCTGAGATGGCTACTTTTATTGCCCTTAGCAATGCCAGCCTATTTAGTTGCTTATCTTTATACTGATCTGTTTGATTACGCAGGACCCGTTCAGCGCGCGTTACGTAGTTGGTTTAATTGGCAGTCGCCGAGTGATTACTGGTTCTTTGATATACGTACTTTACTTGGAGCTTCCATTGTAATTTCGTTAGTTTTGTTTCCTTATGTTTATATGTTGACGCGTACTGCACTTGAGCAACAAGATCAAAACTTATTAAGGGCCGGACGTTTATTAGGGTTGTCAGCAAAACAAAGCTTTTTAAAAGTTGCCTTACCGCTGGCACGGCCAGCAATAGCGATATCAGCGAGTTTAGTCCTTATGGAAACCTTAGCTGACTTTGCCACGGTAAATTATTTTGCGGTAAATACACTGACTACAGCTATATATGATACTTGGCTGGGCTATGGTGACTTAGCAACAGCAAATGCTTTGGCCAGTATATTAATGCTGATAATTTTGTTTGTAGTTGTTGGTGAACAACGTGCGAGAGCCGGTCAAAATCATCAATCAAATAGGCCTAATCAGCATATTGAAATTATTACATTGTCATTATTTCAACAACTACTCATTAGCAGTTTTTGTTGGATATTGGTTTTAGCGGGTTTTCTTTTACCTTTCGCTTTACTTGTTATTATGGCAGTTGAATACAGCAGTATGGCTCAGCTAGCAAATTTAGTTTCACCAAGCCTTAACAGTATTGAAGTGTCATTTTATGCCGCAACTATTGCCACTTTCTTTGCATTGTTATGTAGTTTATATCGTCGATTGAGCTTTGATAAATGGCGAATACTTCCTTCAAGTTTATCAGGAATAGGTTATGCCGTTCCTGGAACAGTTTTAGCAATGGCACTATTGGCTAGTTTTGGACCCCTTGATCATTTTATTAATGATATAGCAAGGTATCTTCAGCTTAAAGAACCCGGTTTAGTCTTGTCCGGCACTATTTTTGCTGTCGTATTTGCCTTTGTGGTTCGTTTTTCAGCGATTGCCAATGGAACAATATCAAGTGGTATCAAACAGATACCTAATTCTGTTGATCTTGCTCCTGCAAGTTTGGGTGTGGGTTTAGGACAAATGTTAAAAAAGGTACATCTGCCAATACTGAGACCTTCTATTTTTGTAGCATGGTTACTCGTATTTGTTGAATCAATGAAAGAACTATCCGCCGTATTGTTACTAAGGCCCTTTAATTTTGATACATTGAGTATACAAATTTATCAATTAATATCAGACGAAATGCTTGAGCAAGGAGCCTTGAGTGCTATTTTAATTGTTTTTTTAGGCCTATTACCTATTATTTGGCTCAACAGAAGTAAGGATTTATAGTAAATGGTCGAAAATGAATTATTAAGCGTTAAGCAACTTTCGGTTAAATTACATAATAAAGTCATTTTGTTAGATACCCACTTAACACTAAACTTTGGTGATATTCTTGGATTAGTAGGACCAAGTGGTTGTGGAAAAACCACATTGCTTAATACTATAGCGGGCTTTAATTCACCCAGTACGGGTGAGTTAAACATAAAACGTAATAATTCAAGTAGTACTCATTTAATCGTTGAAGAAGATGTTCTCACTATAACGCCATTTAAGCATGTAGTTCCTGAACATCGTAATATCGGTATGATCTTTCAAGATTATGCATTGTTCCCTCATTTATCAGTTGAAAAAAACATCTGCTTTGGAATTAGTAAACTGCCCAAAAGTGAACAAAAAATTCGAATGACTGATTTGCTCAACTTACTTAAGTTAACAGGTTTAGAAGCAAGATTTCCACATCAGTTGTCCGGTGGACAACAACAAAGAGTTGCTATTGCTAGAGCATTAGCACCTCAGCCTACCTTATTATTACTTGATGAGCCTTTTTCAAATATTGATGCACGTTTACGCAATGAATTGATGTTAGAAATGCGCCAAATTTTAAAGCTGTTAAAAATGAGTGCTATATTTGTGACTCATAACAAAGACGAAGTCTTTACTTTTGCAGATAAAATTGCAGTAATGCATCAGGGAAGTATCCTTCAAATAGGTAGACCTGCCGATGTTTGTCACTCACCAAACAGCTGGCAAGTTGCTGATTTTTTGCAATTAGGTAGCTGGATACCTGTAAAGGCGATCAATGGCCAATTTCAATCAGCTGTTGGAGAATTACCATCAACTGAAGATCTTTTTTTAAAAGAAAATATGGTCACCTACAAAGGGTGTCCTCAACAACTACAATTGTTATTGAAGTCACAAGCTATTGTGTATTGTGAAGGCGGGTTTGAGAAAAACAATGTCAAAGTTGATAATATCTCTATCACTGAACATGGATTTCACTATTTACTGAGTAGTATTGATAGAGACCTATCTTTATCATTTGAACAGTTGAGCTTTTATAGCAATTTTTTATTCACGTTGGGGCAAAAAATAGCGATAAAAATCAAGAGCCATAACTATCAAGTTTTTAATAGTTATGATGATATTTTAGGGTAACTATAAGCGGGGTTTCTATCAAAACAACGTCAATCTTAAGGTTGTTTTGCAACCATAAAGTGTAAAAATTCTTTTAACTCACACTTAAGTTTATTTTAAAGTGATGATAAGAAACAGTGGATATCGTTAGGATCGCTATTTCAATAAAAATTAGAAATTAAAATCACGCAAAGATTATTTATTTGGCAATTAGACGTTATCAGCTAACCACCAATATTTGCACTAATTCTCTTGCATGAAAAGAGGTTAGCGGTATTGTTTACTCGCCCCCATAACCTGACATTTTGTTGATTTCTAAAAACGTTCTCACATTTATTTTTCTCTAACTCCATCATCAAAATTTAGCCGCTTTTAAACGGGTAGTCTTCGATATATATAACAAAAAAACACAGCAGTGATGGGGGGCATGATGCCCCCAAAACCTCCAAAGTCATCTAATAAAAAAACCACCTAATATTGGGACTATAGCGAAGCCTAAAGAATAAAATAATGCTACACCAAGGTATGTTACACTTAAATGTGCTGGAGCTAAACGGTCAATATGAACAATCATGGTAGGGAGAAAATATCACTTCGGCTAACGTCATCACGAAGACTATACCAATCCATCCCCAGAAAAAATCAATTAGGTTTACTGCAAACCAAAGTTACGAAACGACAAACAACAGTAAACCAATTTGAATACAACTATCTAACGCCATCGTTTTCAACAAAACAAACTCAGAGCAAATAATTAACAGTCAATTGGCAACAATCATTGATGAAATAAGCAAAATAAGATCAGGCACTTCAGCCCAAGTTAAATATTGAATTAACGACAAGTCCATTTGTGCGTAAATAAACAGACGCAGAGTATTAGCGACAATGAGACATTGTGGTAACTTATCTTACTTTAAAAGGCTAACGGTAGTTTATTGATTACTTTACTGACATTATTATTTGTTTGTTTGGATTTTTAAATATCATAGGAAGAACAAAAACTTAATTTGCTCTATACTAAGTTTATTAATCCTTGTTAAATGAGTTAGATAATTGATAAATAGAAAGTATCTCTGGATTATTATATTTTGGCTAGGTAATACCGCATCAAGTATTGCCGAACAGCTTGTTGTCACTGAAATATTACCACCCTACCAGTTCTACCAAGAAAGTAGTGTGTTAAGTGGCTTTTCAGTTGAAGTTATGAAAGAAATATTCAAAATTACCGGTGATAATATTGATTTGCAAATATTGCCTTGGGCACGCGCTTACAGAACAGCCTTGAACCAACCTAATACACTTATTTTTTCACTCTCTCGTACCTTATCTCGGGAAAACTTATTCATTTGGGGGGGGAAATTAACAAAAGAAGATATTTACGCTTGGGGCTTAAAAGAAAACTTTAAAACATCAATAACTGATATTCAGCAACTAAAAAAATACAAAATAGCCGTAGCGAATTCATCAAGTACTGCACAATATTTTCAGCAGCATGAATACCCCTATCTTTATATACTTGGTTCACCAGAGCAAAGCTTACAAATGCTATATCTCAATAGGGTTGACATTATTACGGGTACAAAGAACACCTTAAAAGTACGAGCAAATAAATTAAACTTAGATATCAGTAACCTAAAAGTAATTATGCCTATATCAGTCATTAACCATGATTTATATTTTGCTTTTAGTCTTAACAGTGATGAAAAGGTTGTCAGTAAATATATAGATGCTTATCATCAAATTAAAAGCAGTGGCATTTTAGATAAGCTAAAAAGTAAATGGCATGTGCTTTAAATTTAATTTATTCAATAAATTCAATAAATAACACTCAGATCACTTTACTTCTTTGACTAAAATCAATATAACAAATATAAATTTAATCCCTTACTCATTAATGACAGATATAATGATTAAAAATCAGCTAGTCGCCCAAAAAACAGTAGTCCCTTTAAAGTTAGCTCCAGCAAATTCTCAAGCGATCGGTGTTTTCGACTCTGGTATTGGTGGTTTATCGATTGCGAAATGTATTCATAAAAACTTACCACATGAAAATATTATTTATGTTGCAGATAGCCAATTTGCTCCTTATGGCGATAAATCGTCAGTAAACATTATTGAACGGGTAAATAAAATCACAGACTGGTTGATTAACCAGCAGGTAAAAGCAATTGTTGTTGCCTGTAATACTGCAACCGTTAGCGCGATTGATCAGCTACGTTTACGTGTTTCAATTCCAATCATAGGGGTTGAGCCCGCAATTAAACCTGCCGCAATTCATAGTAAAACCAAAAAAATAGCTTTATTGGTAACAGAAGCAACCGCTATAAATACGCGTTTTTTATCATTAGTAAATAAGCATAGAAATGGTACTGAAATTTATATCCAACCTTGTCCCGGCTTAGTAGAACTTATTGAGCAAGGCCTTTATGAAAGTGAACAGTGCCGTAAAATACTAAATGTCTTCTTGTTGCCACTTGTGCAAAGTAATATTGATACCCTCGTATTAGGGTGTACTCATTACCCTTTTGTTCGCCAACTTATACAAGATATTGTCGGTGATAAAATTACCATTATGGAAACTGCTCTACCGGTAACTGAGCAGCTTGCCAGACAACTTGAAATTAAGGGATTACTGGCAAGTCATGAACATATTTCCCAACAACATTTTTTTAGCTCAAAGATATCACCGGAACAAGCCCAGTTAATGTCAGTACTCTTTGATGAAAATGTCTCACTACAACGACTCCCTGCTCTTTAAATGAGCAATTCACAATTATTTTTAGCCGTTTAGCCTTCTAGGCGTAAAAAAACTAGAAAATAGTTAATCTTGCAGTTAGAATAACTTCAATATAAAAATATCTTAAACTATTAAATTTCCCTGAGGTTTTATGTCTACTCAATTTTTCACTTCTGAATCAGTTTCTGAAGGTCATCCAGATAAAATCGCCGATCAAATTTCTGATGCGGTACTTGATGCTATTATCGCTAAAGATAAGAATGCCCGTGTCGCTTGTGAAACGATGGTGAAAACTGGTGTAGCTATTATTTCAGGTGAAGTTTCTACCACTGCATGGGTTGATTTAGAAACGATTACCCGTAATGTAATCAGTAATATTGGCTATACTTCGTCTGACGTCGGTTTTGATGGTGAAACCTGTGGCATTATGAATTTAATTGGCCAGCAATCACCTGAGATTGCCCAAGGTGTTGACCGAGCAAACCCAGAAGATCAAGGTGCTGGTGACCAGGGATTAATGTTTGGTTATGCGACCAATGAAACTGAAACGTTAATGCCTGCACCAATATTTTATTCTCATCGATTAGTAGAGCGTCAAGCTGAAGTGCGTAAATCAGGGGTCTTACCTTGGTTACGTCCTGATGCTAAATCTCAAGTCACTTTTATTTATGAAGATAATAAACCAGTAGCGATTGACGCGGTTGTTTTATCAACTCAACATAACCCAGAAATTTCTCAAGAAGATTTGCACGAAGCTGTAATGGAAAATATCATCAAAGCTGTGTTACCTGCTGAGTTATTAACTAAAGATACTAAATACTTTATTAATCCTACAGGTCGTTTTGTTATTGGTGGTCCCGTTGGTGACTGTGGTTTAACAGGTCGTAAAATTATTGTCGATACCTATGGCGGCATGGCTCGTCATGGTGGTGGTGCCTTCTCAGGTAAAGATCCATCAAAAGTTGACCGCAGTGCCGCTTATGCAGGGCGCTATGTTGCAAAAAATATTGTTGCTGCTGGCCTAGCTGACCGTTGTGAAATTCAAATCTCTTATGCCATTGGTATTGCTGAGCCAACATCTATTTCAATTGAAACCTTTGGTACCGGTAAAGTATCAGAAGCAACGTTGATTGAGTTAGTTAGAGAGTATTTTGATTTACGACCTTACGGCATTACTAAAATGCTTGATTTATTACACCCTATGTACCAAATGACAGCCGCTTACGGACATTTTGGTCGTAAACCTGTTGAAGTAACAGTAGGTGATGATACTTTTACCGCCTTTACTTGGGAAAGAACAGATAAAGCCGACACGCTTCGTAAAGCCGCTGGGTTTTAATTTTTAACGTTTCAACATAATCGTTACTCCTGAACATAAAAAAGCGACTTAAAGAGTCGCTTTTTTATTGTAAAATATGAGTTAAATTTATGGCTATTCAGTCGACTGCGCTTTTTTACCAGCTACTTTTTCTTTTCGTCGCTGCTCAATGACACTTTGAACATGGCCACCAATGTGTTTTTCACCACGTTGGCTTGCTAAATTAATTTGGCGTTCGCGCTCAGCAAAGCCACTACGTTGCTCATCAGTATATTTATCATAACAACGATGACAACTAACGCCTTTTACATAATGCTCACTTTGCTTTTCTTGTTCGGTTATCGGATAACGACAAGCAAAACATTGATCATACTGACCTTGCTCTAAACCGTGTTTTACTGCAACTCGACTATCAAAAACAAAACACTCGCCTTGCCACATCGATTCATCTTGATCAACTTCTTCTAAATATTTAAGTACGCCACCTTCAAGGTGATATACCTCTTCAAAGCCTTGCTCTTTCAAATATGCAGTTGATTTTTCACAGCGGATGCCACCAGTACAAAACATTGCTACTTTTTTGTGTTTATTTTTATCTAAATTTTTAGCAACATATTCTGGAAATTCACGAAAAGTTTCAGTCTTCGGGTTTACTGCGTTTTCAAAAGTACCAATCTCAACTTCATAATCATTGCGGGTATCAACAAGTAATACTTCAGGATTAGCAATAAGTGCATTCCACTCTTTAGGTTTCACATAAGTCCCCACCGTTAATAATGGATTAATACCTTCAACACCCATAGTTACGATTTCTTTTTTCAACTTAACTTTACTACGCTGAAAAGGGTTTTCATCTGCATAAGAGTATTTGTTAGACACTTGACCTAAACGCTCATCACTTGCTAAAAAAGTTAATACTGCATCAATACCAGCTTGTGTGCCTGCTACGGTACCATTAATGCCTTCGTTGGCAAGTAATAATGTACCTTTGACATTATTATCTAACATGACTGATAAAAGAGGAGATTTAAGTTGTTCGAAGTTTTCTAAGCGGACAAATTTATAAAGTGCACACACGGTGATGTTTTGCATAATAATACCCATTGAGCCAGCCAAATCGTAAATCTGGAGCTGTAGATTGAAATAAAGCCAACACTGATATAATCAGCATTGGCGAAAGACGCGCATTCTATCAAAAGACTTTATTTAGATAAAGTACCTATCCCATTGATCAATTAAATTAGAATTGAATTTTTACACCAATAGAAGGAAATGGTTCCATTCCTTCTTCTCCTTCTATTTTAAAATCAGTTAAAGTTTCAGTACCATCAGGTGCATAATAATAACCAGAAATATTCTTACTCCCCGTTGCGTTTAATAAAGCAAATGTCCATTCAGCTTTATTTCCCCATATGGTTGTCTTGTAATTCGCCTGTATATCAAGACGACTATATGTAGGGAGTTTTTCAGAGTTCAAATCCCCATAAGTAGGAAGGTAATAATCTTGATGATCGGGGTTATTATATAAACCTACAATTGGCGTATATTTTGCGCCACTTCTGATGCTCAGTTTTACGCCGAAATCCCATTTTTCATTAAATTTATAGTTGGCCACCATGTTAGCGAGTAACGGCGTGTCTAAATAATACTCAGTCGTTACATTGGTGAAATCATCAGTTCGGGCACTCTTCGACCAACTCAATGACGCCCAACCATACCAACCGTCACCCTCTTCCCTTCTAATTACCCACTCTAAACCTCTAGCAGCTCCAGATAAGTCATTACTATAATGTAAGTGAGCATTAACATCGTCTTCATCAAGTGACCGCGCTAAATCGCCTAAATTTTTATAATATAAATCAATAGTGCTTTCCCATAAATCATTTATTTGATAACTGAATTTTAGAGCATAGTGTGTTGCTTTTGGTGATTTAAGTTGCGGGTTTCCTACGCTTTTTAATACAGTTTCAAGGTCAGGAAATTGATTATATGTACCTGTTTTCGCCTTTATGGTTAAATCATTGTTTACATACCAGTTAAGCGAAATTCGCGGATGAAAAAATTTCTGTTCCGTAAAATCATTGTACTCAGCTCGTAAGCCCATTTCTAAAGACCAGTTTTCATCGAACGACCAAATATCATTAAAATAAACGGCACTGTTATTATTGGTTAAACTGTCATTGTCTTGAATACGATCTCCTTTTTTACTTTCACAATCGGGATCATGATCAGTACAATAATAAGGAATAGCATCAAAGCTATAAGTACTTTCATTATTGCTTAAATCAATACCTGTAATCAATTTATGCGCTTCAAACCAGTCTATTTGATAGACAAACCGGGAATTATAAGATTCATTTTCAAGGTTAATAAATTGTCCTGCGCCATATGATTCTTCTGATTTTTCTATAGAATGACCTACGGTTAAATGCATTAATCGACCATTGTCTCCGTAGAACTGCCAGGAAATTCCTTGGCTATCAAATTGACTTTTTATTTTTAAGTCGCCAATAAAATCAGGATCTATTCGACCTTCTTCTGAAGCCTTTGATACATTAATGCCACCAATGTCACTGGCTCCTGTTAAGGTAAAAGTTAATTTGTGTTCATCACCAATTAGCCACTGATATTTACCTTGATAGTCGTCACTCACCGGGGCTTTAAAAACAGTGTAGCCATCTTCTTCTTCACCTTCGGGTAAAAACAAATGAATCAAGCTTCGGCGATACGATAAATAAAAAGCTTGGTCATCATTTATCCCGCTCTCTATCATTACGCCTGTTTTCATCAAACTTGCATCCACAGTAGTCGTAAAGTCTTGATTACGAGGGTCTCGGAGTTTTACATCGAAAACGCCGCCAGTTGCATTGCCATATTGACTGCCAAAAGCAGCAGGATGAAGCGAAAAATCACCCACAACGTTTTCATTAAAAATACTGTCCCCAAATAAATGAAAAATATATCCCGCAGGCATATCGTCAATATAAAATGCATTATCATCTGGTGATGAACCACGAATAGCAGGTTCTCCACCACTATCGCCACCCGCATAAACCACACCAGGCATACTATAGACGGCACTCAGTGGATCATGATCTAGTCCAGCAATTTTCATAAGTTTTTTAGTTTCAAAAGAAACTTCCGTATTTGCTTGATTACGACGAGAGACAACTTCAATAACCTCGATAGGTTCAACTTTAGCCTTTATATTTATGGCTTTTTCTTCTTGAAAGGATTTATTTGCAAACGCAAATGATGGAGCTGATATTGAAAATATTGAAATGAGTGTTAAGGCAATTTTTGTCCAAACTAAACTCTGTTGATTACGACTTAGTGTACTTAGCATTTTTTAACCATTTGATGAGGTGATATATGCCGTTATTATCTAGAAAACAACTGTAGAGTTCAGTACTTTTGTGTCTAATAATTGTCAGTAGTTGTAAGAATAGCTTGCCAAAAAAAGGCTTCCCACATTTGTGAAAAGCCTTTTCAAATTCTAAATTTCTAAATTTCTAAATTTCTAAGCCGTTATATCTAGCTCGATGACCCTTTAATTTTTTCCCGCATACGTTGAATCATCATATAGAAATATGGCACTAACAACGTACCCAGTATAGTGGCCGCTAACATACCTGAAAGTACGGTAACACCAAGGAATATTCGGCTACTGGCTCCTGCACCAGACGATATAACTAAAGGAATAACACCTAAAATAAAAGACAGTGCCGTCATCAATACCGCTCTAAATCTTAACTTTGCAGCATCAAGTGCCGCTTCCATGATCGTCTTTCCTTGGGCTCTTAGTTCCATCGCAAACTCAACAATAAGAATGGCAGTTTTAGTCGATAAGCCAATCAGTAGTATTAACCCTACCTGCGCATAAATATTGTTTTCCATCCCTAAGATATAAAGTGTCAGCATTGAGCCAAATAAGGCTAAAGGCACTGCGGCGATGACAGAAAACGGTATAGTCCAGCTTTCATATTGAGCGACTAAAAATAAGTAAACAAACAACAACGCTAAGCCAAATAAAACAGGCGCTAAATTGCCCGCTTCAATTTCTTGTTTAGACTGCCCGGCCCACTCAAAAATATAGCCTTGGGGTAAGTTTCCAGCCAATTCTTCCATAATCGCTATCGCCTCACCTGACGAATGACCACTCGATGCTTGGCCAGTGATATTTGCGCTACGGTACAAATTAAAATGTCCGATACTGGTAGGGCCTAAAATAGGCTCAAGCTTAGCAAGTGTCGTTAACGGCACCATTTCACCGTCTTGGTTACGCACAAAATAGTAGCGCAAGTCAGAGGGATCTTTACGGAACTCTTTTTCAGCTTGAACGGTTACTCTGTAGGTTCGCCCAAACTGGCTGAAATCGTTAATGTACATTGACCCTAACTGCGCTTGTAACGTTATAAAAATATCAGACAAAGCAACACCTTGAGCTTTTGCTTTATCTCTATCAACCTCTAAAAAGTATTGTGGAACATTTGCGCGGTAAGTACTAAAAACGCGAGTTAATTCAGGTCGTTGATTTGCCTCATAAATAAGGCCATTCATCACTTGTGCTAAATCACTAGGACTTCGGCCTTCACTGTCTTGTAGTTTAAATTCAAAACCCGAACTTGTCCCTAAACCTGGAATAGGCGGAGGATTAAATATCATTATTTGTGCGTCTGGCATTGTCCACAGTTGCCCCATTAAACGCTGGATAACAGCACGCAGTGCTAATGCTGGCTCCGTTCTTTCTTCCCAATCTTTTAGCATGATAATACCTAAACCATTGTTCGAGCCTGCCCCACCTAATAACGAAACACCTGAGACAGTAATAACATCAGTAACGGCTGGGTCTGCTTTTATCATTGGCGTTATTTTATCAATAAGTGCCTGTGTTCTGTTACTTGAAGCCGCATCAGGTAATTGGATATCGAGAAAAACATAACCTTGGTCTTCGCTTGGAACAAACCCCGTGGGTACCGATGTGGTTAACCACCCTGTAGCTACAAACAAAACACCGACAATAATACCGACGCGAGTAGCACGTTTTAATAAGAAGTTAACGCCTGTGGTATAGCTTCCTGTCATTTTTTCAATACCCCGTTCAAAAGGCATCAACCATTTGATCGGTTTCATATTCTCTTTACTTAATAAAACAGTACAAAGAGCTGGGCTTAACGTTAAGGCATTAATAGACGAAATGATAACAGCAAATGAGATGGTTACTGAAAACTGTTTGTACAATTCACCAGTAATACCCGGCATAAAGGCGACAGGAATAAATACAGCTAGCAGTACTAAAGTAGTTGCGATAATTGGCCCTGAAACCTGTTCCATGGCCTTAGTCACCGCTTCTTTTATGTCGAGTTTTTCTTCTTTTAGAATGCGTTCAACATTTTCAATAACAATAATGGCATCATCGACAACAATCCCTATTGCAAGCACTAAACCAAAGAGTGTAATGGTGTTAATGGAATATCCCATCACTAACATAAAAGCAAAGGTACCAATTAATGAAACCGGTATAGCGATAGTTGGGATCAGTGTGGCTCGCCAGTTTTGCAAAAATAAGAAAACCACGAGAATAACTAAAACTATTGCTTGAAATAAGGTCGTTTTTACTTCATCAATAGAACGTGAAATAAATTCAGTCGTGTCGTATGGAATAGCATACTCAAGCCCGTCAGGAAAACGTGCTGATAATTTTTCTATCTCTAACTTTACTAACCGAGCGACTTCAGTTGCGTTTGCACCAGGCAATTGATAAATAACTAAAAATGCGGTTTCGTTACCATTTAAACGTGCTTGAACGCCATAGTTTTGCGAACCAAGTTCTAAACGTGCAATGTCAGATAAACGGACAAAGTTACCGTTAGAACGAGCTCTTACGATGGTTTGCCCAAATTCTTTAACCGTTTTTAATCGCCCTTTCGCTTGAATTGAATACTCAAACTGTTGATTTGGCAATGAAGGGCTCGCACCTAACTTCCCTGCCGCTACAATTAAATTTTGCTCTTGAAGTGCTTGTTTTACCTCGGTAACCGTAACCCCTAATGATGCCATACGGTCAGGTCGCAGCCATGCTCGCATGCTATAAGTCATTTCACCCATAACACTAGCTTCTGCTACGCCAGGAATACGTCCCAGCGGCTCAGTTAATGAATTGGTCGCATAGTTACTTAAGAAAAGTTGGTCTATACCCGCTTGCTTTGAAAATAAATTAATGGCCATTAACATTGAGCTAGATTTTTTCTTAACCGTTACCCCTTGTCGGGTCACTTCTGATGGCAGTGAGCTTTGGGCTAATGCCACACGATTTTGCACATTGACCTGCGCCATATCGTCATCAATACCCACCTTGAAAAATACAGTAATGGTTGCTGAACCATTATTTGACGCTGTTGACTCGATGTACATCATATCTTCAACACCATTGATTTTTTCTTCAATGGGACGAATAACTGACTCTTCGACAACCTGAGCGCTAGCACCGGGATAGACTGCTGTTATTTGAACTTGCGGTGGTGTTATTTCAGGGTACATATTAACGGGCAATATCCCCATGGCAATAAGGCCCGCTAAAGTAATAACAATTGAGATAACAAAAGCAAACTTGGGTCGATGAATAAACGTTTTACTAATCATGGGAGTGTCCTACTTAGTTAAAAGGTCAGAAATAGTACCGGTAAGCGGGTCAATTCTTTTGATAACTGGCTTCACTTCAACGCCACTTCTTACTTTTTGTAAACCTTCTATGATCACTTGTTCTTTCGCTTTAAGACCTGATTCAACGACCCACATCGCATTCATTCTTCGCCCTAAAGTAACCAAACGTTGCACAACTTTATTATCGTCGCTAACAACAAGGACAAACTTGCCTTGTTGGCTTTCTTGAACGGCAACTTGAGGGACTAGCGCCATTTGCTCTTTTTGCTTGCCTTCGATAATTAAGGTGACAAACAAGCCAGGCACAACAATACCGTCAGGGTTATTAAACTTCGCACGTAATTCAACCGTCCCCATACCCTGGTCTATCTTGGTATCGGCAAAAATAAGCAAACCTTTTTCGCCATAGGTGGTGTTGTTCGGTAAACGTAATGAAATATCAATGGATAAATCTTTAGGGTGATGCGTATTTTTTTGTAAATAAGAAATATAGTCGCTTTCTTCTACTTGAAAGCTCACATAGATGGGGTCTGTTGCTGTTAATGTCGCGATGGTATTACTGCTCGGGCTCACAACGGCACCAATACTATAATTAACTTTACCAATTCGCCCTGAAAATGGCGCTTTAATCACGGTATAACTTAAACTCAACTTAGCTGTTTCTAGTGTTGACTCAGCCACCTGCACCGCCGCTTTTGCTTGGGAGTTATTAGTGATTAACTTATCAAGATCAGATTGTGAAATATAGCCATCTCCTGCAACTTCACGCCCTCGTTTTAAATCTCGTGCCGCACCTTCTGCACCTGCAACTCTACTAGCTAAATCTGCTTTTGCAGATTCTAAAGAGGCTTGGTAAGCCGCAGGTTCAATATTAAGTAGTACTTGATCTTTTTCAACGATAGAACCTTCGTCAAAGTGACGTGCTATTAATTCACCTTCAATGCGAGCACGTAAATCAACTTCTTTTGAGGCAACGGAACGCCCTAAAAATTCACGATAGCTACCAATTTCATTTACTTTTATTTCATAAATAGAAACGGCAGGAGCTGGCGTTTTTTGTTTAACTTGCTCAGCTTGTCCACAACTAACAACAGTCAAAGCAATAACTGACAAAAGACTCACGCGAGATAAAATAGGTTGAAAAGATGGTAGGTGTTTTGTGAACATCTATGTTCTCCGTTTAGGATGTATAAGCAGGAAACGAAAACAGCTAATAAAAATCAAGCTGCTTAAAAAGTTATTATTACATTTGATCATAGTAAATTCAGTCAAAAAAGGTAATCAAAGACTTAAAACAGGCGATGTTTATTTTAAAAAGCCGTTTTTCAGCTATTTTATAAAATGATAATTGAAATAAGAGCAAGTCGCCCTTATATTTCTTGTTAAGATAATAAAAAATAAAATAAAATGAGCAATCCTAGAATTTATCAACAACAATCCTTTTCTATTGGCGACACAGTCACCTTAAGTGAAGATGCCTTTGGCCATACAATACGAGTTTTACGTTTAAAGAGTGGTGATTCCTTAACTCTTTTCAACGGTGAATTTAATAACGGTTTACTAGGCGATTATCAAGCTGAACTCACTGATGTTAATAAAAAAAGTGCACAAGTGGTTATAACGTCGTTCACAGAGAAGCATGTAGAGTCACCGCTAAACATTCATTTAGGCCAAGGTATTTCCCGTGGCGATAGAATGGATTTTACTTTACAAAAATCGGTTGAACTTGGTGTTAATACCATAACCCCACTATTTACTGAACGTTGTGGCGTAAAGCTGACAGGTGAGCGCTTACAGAAAAAAATAGACCAATGGCAAAAAATAGTGATTGGTGCTTGTGAACAAAGTGGCCGTTGTTCGGTCCCTATTGTTATGCCTGCTGTTTATTTAGATGAATGGCTAACTCAGCAAACTGGTTCATTAAAACTAAATTTACACCCAAAAGCGCAATACTCAATAATGAATTTGCCTGAAAAAAACATCAATGAGTCAAATCAGCGAGTGCGTTTACTTATTGGTCCAGAGGGAGGTTTAAGTGATGATGAAATTAAACGAGCCAATCAAGCCTCTTTTGTTGATGTTTTATTAGGGCCCAGAATATTAAGAACAGAAACAGCAGCATTAACTGCAATTACCGCATTGCAATGTCGCTTTGGCGATATTAACTAGTAATAATACTTTAATGATTGTGTGCAATTGAAATTAATTTGAGTTGTTTGCAAGATATAGGAAAAATAAATGACAATTAAACTTGGCGTAGTAATGGACCCTATTTCACAGGTCAATGTAAAAAAAGATTCGTCTATGGCGATGATGTTTGAAGCGCAAAAGCGTGGATATGAAATTTATTACATGGAAATGAAAGACTTATACCTTGACCAAGGACAATGCCGTGCGACTGCACAAAAATTGAAAGTTTTTGACGATCCTCAACATTGGTATGAACTCGACGACGTAAACGATATAGCAGTTTCAGAGCTTGACGCGGTGCTCATGCGTAAAGATCCTCCTTTTGATACTGAGTTTATCTACGCGACTTATATGCTTGAGCGTGCGGAGGTTGAAGGCACATTAATTGTGAATAAACCTCAAAGCCTTCGTGACTGTAATGAAAAACTTTTTACCGCTTGGTTTGCCGAGCTAACACCACGTACCTTAGTGACACGTAACAATGATAAAATTCGTGAATTTCATCAAAAAGAAAAAGACATTATTATCAAGCCACTTGATGGCATGGGCGGTGCGTCAATTTTTCGTATAAAAGAAAATGATGCTAATGTTGGTGTTATATTAGAAACACTGACCAACCACGGTAATCAATACGCCATGGTGCAAGAATTCATGCCTGAAATTAAAGATGGCGATAAACGCATCCTTATTGTTAATGGTGAACCTATGCCTTATTGTCTAGCGCGTATCCCTGCACAAGGTGAAACGCGTGGTAACTTAGCTGCCGGTGGTCGTGGTGAAGCAAGACCCCTTAGCGCAACCGATAGGTTAATTGCTGAAACTATTGCCCCTGAATTAAAGAAACGTGGTCTATACTTTGTAGGGTTAGATGTTATTGGTGACAAAGTTACCGAGATTAACGTGACCAGCCCAACCTGTATCCGAGAAATTGAAGCTGCATATCCTATTAATATCAGTGGTAAATTAATGGATGCAATAGAAGAAAATATTCGCCCTAGAGTATAAGCCTTTTAGTTATACTTTTTATCACCAAAATAAAGTTATGAGTCTATTACTAGCGGTAACCCTTTAAAGTAAAGGGTTACCATACCTCTATAAAAACAATGATGCATAGAGTTTTTTTTAAACTTAAGATGTAAAAAGGTGAAGGTATGGAAAGCTTAGAAAATCAACTTTTAATCGCAATGCCTGCATTAGACGATGCATATTTTAATAAAACCGTGACCTATATTTGTGAACATAATGAAGAAGGTGCCATGGGGCTTATTATTAACTTACCCGTTAACGTTACTTTAAACGAGTTGCTCGTCCAAATAGATGCTAAAAAAGAAGAAGCACCTGAATTAGGCCAACAAGTGTTAACTGGAGGTCCAGTATCTCAAGACCGAGGCTTTGTTTTACATAGTCCACAAAGTTGCTGGAAACAATCGTTATCACTCAGTAAAGAGGTGATGATAACGACCTCTAAAGATATTTTAATGGCACTAGGTACCGAAGAAGCCCCTGAAAAATATATGGTCACATTAGGTTATGCTGGTTGGGGGCCGGGTCAATTAGAAGAAGAAATAAAAACTAACGCCTGGCTTTTAACCCCTGCTGATGGTGATATTGTTTTTAATACACCGATTGAGCAGCGCTGGAAAAAAGCCACAGAAAAGCTAGGTATTGATATGGCTCATTTATCTACGGATATTGGCCATGCTTAACAACATTAAGGAATAATAAGTGTCAAAAGATGTCGGCCAACGCACCGTTTTAGGTTTTGATTTTGGTAAAAAATATATTGGCGTTGCTGTTGGCCAAGAACTGACAGGAAGTGCCTCTCCTTTAGGCTCGATTAGAGCTAAAGAAGGTATTCCTAATGAGATGGAATTAACCAAATTTATTAAAGAATGGCAACCTGACTATTTAGTGGTGGGATTACCCTTAAATATGGATGGTAGTGAGCAACAGTTAACCCTTGATGCCAAAAAATTTGGTAACCGCTTATCCAATAAATTCGCTTTGAAGGTAGAATTTCAAGATGAACGTTTAACCACAGCGGATGCCAAAGAACGTTTATTTGCCGCTGGTGGCTATCGTAATTTAAAAAAAGATAATATTGATGCTGAGTCAGCAAGATTAATTATTGAAAGCTATTTTGAAACGCTTTACGACTAGAAAATAGCAATATAGTCAAACCACATAAAGCTCATGCGTCAAGTGGTTTGACTATCTATTGTTACACTGTTCAGGAAACTTAGCTTAACACCTAGCAATGTTTCTTAAGCATCTGTTAACTAAATATCTTTAGGGCCAAAACCGTCAATGGTCACGCCACTTAATGCACCGGTGCCTCCTTGCTCATTACTGCGCAACTTAATCATCAAGCGTAAATCATTAGGTGAATCAGCATGATGCAATGCATCAGCATAGTTTATTAAGCCTTTTTGATACAACTCAAACAAAGCACCATCAAAGGTCTGCATGCCAAGTTCTTTAGACTTTTCCATCACTTCTTTAATACTACCAATATCACCTTTTTTAATAAGTTCAGCGATATAAGGCGAGTTAAGTAAGATCTCAATCGCCGCAACACGCCCGTTACCGTCGCAGGTAGGGATCAGTTGCTGAGCGATAATACCGCGTAAATTTAACGCTAAATCAAACAATAACTTGCCATGTTGATCGGCAGGCACTAAATGCATAATACGGTCAATCGCTTGGTTAGCATTATTTGCATGCAAGGTTGCAATACATAAGTGCCCGGTTTCAGCAAAGCTTAACGCATGTTCCATGGTTTCTTGGTTACGGATCTCACCAATTAAGATAACATCGGGTGCTTGGCGTAATGAGCTTTTTAAGGCCGCATCGAAACTTTCAGTGTCTAAGCCGACCTCTCGTTGCGTTACCATACAACGCGCATGTTCATGAACAAATTCAACAGGGTCTTCAATGGTAAGAATATGGCCACGCGAATTTTTATTACGATAGCCAATCAATGAAGCCATTGATGTTGATTTACCCGTACCCGTGCCACCAACAAAAAGTACTAAACCGCGCTTTGACATGACTACATCTTTTAAGATTGGCGGTAAACCGAGTTCGTCAGCATCAGGAATTTCTGTGACAATACGTCGGACAACCATACCTGCCATATCGCGTTGCCAAAAGGCTGAAATACGGAAGCGGCCAATGTCGTCAATTGAAATGGCAAAGTTACATTCTTTTTCTTCGGTAAATTGCTTTTTCTGTTTATCGTTCATTGCGTTATGAACAAGAGCTAACGATTCATCGCTTGTTAAAAGGTGATCATCGATTGCTTGTAACTCGCCATTTACTTTGGCGCTTACCGCAAGCTTAGCGGTAACAAACATATCAGAGGCACCTTCTTTTACCATCTTTTGTAATAAGTCATGAAAATTCATTGATCTTTCTCTTATCTTTTAAACCGTAATGTGAAGTAATAGACACCCATGGTTTGAGCGTGCTTTAAAAACCTCTAAACTGATTTTTATCCACCGCTTTTTCCATCGCATCTTGCTTAGTTATCAAGCCTCTATTCACTAGACCTTGAAGACATTGATCCATGGTTTGCATGCCATGAGACATACCGGTTTGAATGGCACTGTACATCTGCGCTATTTTGTCTTCACGAATTAAATTTCTTATTGCAGGAACACCTAACATTATCTCATGAGCGGCAACACGACCCCCACCCACTTTTTTAATCAAGGTTTGTGAAATAACCGCACGAAGTGATTCTGACAACATTGAACGCACCATAGATTTCTCTTCACCGGGGAAAACATCAATGATACGGTCGATGGTTTTTGGTGCAGAGGTTGTATGTAAAGTACCAAAAACTAAGTGGCCGGTTTCCGCCGCTGTCATTGCTAAACGAATAGTTTCTAAGTCGCGCATTTCACCAACAAGAATAACATCAGGGTCTTCACGTAAAGCACTGCGCAGAGCAGCTTCAAAACTTAGTGTATCGCGATGGACCTCACGTTGGTTTATTAAACATTTTTTGTTTTCGTGAACAAACTCAATAGGATCTTCAATGGTAAGAATATGATCGTGTTTGTTGTTATTAATATAATCGACCATAGCCGCTAAAGTGGTTGATTTACCCGAGCCTGTTGGACCCGTCACTAAAACTAAGCCTCTAGGTATATCAGAAATTTCACGAAAGATATCAGGACAGCCTAAATCATCTAAGGATAATATCTTGCTTGGAATAGTACGAAATACTGCTGCAGGGCCACGATTTTGATTAAAAGCATTGACACGAAAACGTGCCAAATTTGGCACTTCAAAAGAGAAATCGACTTCTAAATTTTCTTCATACTCTTTCCGTTGACGATCATTCATAATATCATAGACCAGAGCATTAACATCTTTCTCGTCAAATGCTGGGATATTGAGTTTACGTACGTCACCGTCAACACGAATTGAAGGCGGAGTGCCTGCAGATAAATGTAGATCAGATGCATTATTTTCCACACTAAAGGCAAGTAATTCGGTAATATCCATAAAAAGACCTCTTAATAATTATTTTTTATAATTTTATAATATAAAGTAAGTTGAAACTAAATTGACACAAAACAATATGACACCCATTAAAGATAATCTTGCTAAGATAAATCTGCAAATTTTTAATGCTTGCGAGCTAGCAAAACGTCCATCTTCACAGGTGACCTTACTCGCGGTTAGTAAAACCAAAACCAGTGCCATGATCGAACAAGCTTATTTAGCAGGCCAACGAGAATTTGGTGAAAACTATATTCAAGAAGCCGTTGAAAAAATAGAAGAATTACAAAGTTTGTCAGACATTACTTGGCATTTTATTGGTCCTATACAGTCAAACAAAACACGATTAATTGCCGATAACTTTGCTTGGGTACATAGTGTTGACCGCATTAAAATAGCAAAACGCCTTAATGATCATAGGTCTAGCCAAGATACTCCCCTCAACGTTTGTTTACAAGTCAATATTAGTGGCGAAGAAAGCAAATCCGGCATAGCCGTTAAAGATATTAAAGCGTTAATTGATTGTATTGAGCATTGCCCACATTTAACCCTGCGCGGCTTAATGGCTATCCCTGAGAAAAATGCCTCTGAACAAAGTTTTGAAAAAATGCAGCAACTTTATACGCAATTAAAAAAAGACCATCCTAGTATGGATACTTTATCGATGGGCATGTCAGGAGACTTGAGTGACGCTATTGTTAAAGGTTCGACTATGGTCAGAGTTGGCTCAGCCATTTTTGGCGCTAGAGAAGATAAATAGTTATATTCGGATACAATCTATTTCACTTTCTTTAAGTATAATTAGTTACAATAGTTAAAATATTCACATTCTTATTTATCATAGGTATTTCATGACAAAAATTGCTTTTATTGGCGCTGGTAACATGAATGGCGCAATTATTTCTGGCTTAGTAAACACAGGCTTTGCCGCTCAAGATATTATCGTATCAAATCCTTCACCTGAGAAGCGACTGGCTTTACAAGAGCAACTTGGTATTAAAGAAACCGCAGACAATATCGTTGCGGCTAATTTTGCAGATTTTATTGTACTTGGTGTTAAACCTCACTTTATTGTTGAGGTTTGCCAAAAAATCAGCCAAGAAATTGACATTAGCAGCAAGTGCTTTATTTCCGTTGCTGCTGGATGCACTGTTGCACAAATGCAAAAAGCCTTAGCCAAACCATGTGGCATTATTCGTACTATGCCCAATACCCCCTCGCAGATTGGTTTAGGTGTTACTGGTTTATATGCCGACGAAAATGTTAATACTCAACAAAAACAGGTTGCCGAAGAACTAATGAGTTCGGTGGGTATTATCAAGTGGTTAGCCACTGAAGATGAAATTGACAATATTATTGCGGTCTCTGGCTCGGCGCCGGCCTATTTCTTTTTGTTTATGGAAGCAATGGAAAAACAAGCGATAGCGTTAGGTTTTTCAGTAAAAGAAAGCCGTGAATTAGTGCAGCAAACCGCTTTAGGTGCTGCGCAAATGGTGGTCAACAACGATATTCCAATCAGCGAATTACGTGCTAAGGTCACCTCAAAAGGTGGTACAACCAATGCTGCTATTAATTCTTTTATAGATGATGGTTTGGATAAAATAGTAACAAATGCAATGAACAGTGCATTGCATCGCGCTAAAGAAATGGCGCAAAATAACGTTTAATACCGTTTGAATTTTATTAATTATTAAGTTTTGGAGAAGTAGATGGAAGCCATTAATTATTTGCTGAGCTTTGCCTTTGACGCATTATTAATGTTGTTAGTTTTACGTGTATGGTTACAATTGGTCCGTGCTGATTTTTATAACCCGTTAAGCCAGTTTATTGTAAAAGTAACCAACCCAGCCGTTATTCCGCTTCGCCGGGTTATACCTGGTTTTGGTGGTATTGATATATCAACATTGTTATTAGCTTTTGCCGTAGCAGCGTTAAAGTTTATTCTTATCCCATTACTTAATGGTGGTGATATCAATATTATTTCGGCGCTATACTTAGGTCTTATCTATTTAATTAAACAAACGGGTGTATTGCTATTTATGTTAATGCTCGTTATGGCATTAATGAGCTGGGTAGTTCAGGGTTACAACCCTACGCAAGCTATCTTCCAGCAGTTAACTGAACCGTTTTTAAAACCGATAAAACGTATTGTACCCAGCATTGGCGGTTTAGACTTATCTATACTTATTGCTTTCTTATTACTAAACGTAATTAATATTTTCCTATCTGGCGCCATTCCAGGTTGGGCAATGCTATAATAACATAGAAACAATAAAACAGGTTTTGTAATAATTTGGCTATAAAACCTGTCTTATTAAATGTATGGATAATTAAAACAAAAAGGAACACATTATGAAAAATATCTTTCAAACCTGTTTATTTATTATTTTAGTTTCATTGACCCTAGTCAGTAACGTTTTTGCTGAAAACATGAAAAAACTGGGTTCGATGCAAGTTCATTATATGGCAATAAATGCCACATTTTTGACCCCAAAAGTAGCAAAAGCTTATGATATTGAACGTAGTCGTTTTAACGGTTTAATTAATATTTCAGTTTTAGACGATACTAAACCGTCAACGCCAGCAAAAGCCGTAACTATTCAAGGAAAAGCTCGAAATGATATTGGTCAAATCAAAACCCTTGAATTTGACGAAGTAAAAGAAGGTGATGCTATTTATTATTTAGCACAAGTTAATTACACCAACGAAGAAACCTTTTACTTTGATATCACCATTAGTGACGGCAAAGAAACCCACCAGCTTAAATTCAAACAGAAATTTTATGTTGATTAATCACTAATTGCATACAAATAATTAATATATAAAATCAGGTTTTACCTGATTTTATTTTTTCATTTCTACACGCTCAAGGTACAAAATGTCAACCATCGTATTAGCCACAGGCAACCCAGGTAAAATTAAAGAACTCAGCCATTTATTAGCCGCATATAGCATTGAAATAAAACCCCAAAGTGAATTTAATGTCAGTGAAGTGGCAGAAACAGGCACTACTTTTGTTGAAAATGCCATCATTAAAGCGCGTCATGCAGCTAAAATAACGGGCTTACCGGCAATCGCTGACGACTCTGGTTTAGAGGTTGATGCATTAAATGGCACACCGGGGGTTTATTCGGCGCGTTATGCGGGTGAAAACGCTAGTGATAGTGACAATACGAATAAACTGTTAAAAGCATTGCAAAACATACCTGATGAACAACGTACCGCTCGTTTTCATTGTGTACTGGTTTATATGAAACACGAGCACGATCCAACGCCGATAATTTGTCATGGCGTTTGGGAAGGTACAATTACCCGTGAAAGATTGGGCGAACAAGGTTTTGGTTATGACCCTATTTTTTGGCAAGAACTACAGCAACAAACTTCAGCACAATTGCCTCGCGATTTAAAAAATAGTTTAAGCCACCGCGGCCAAGCACTTGCTAAACTTGTGCAACATTTTGGTGTTAAATAATAATGCTACAAGCGCCCCCGCTTTCTTTATATATCCATATCCCTTGGTGTGTTGAAAAATGCCCATATTGTGATTTTAACTCACATGCTTTGAAATCAGCGGTTCCAGAAGAAGAGTATGTAAAACATCTTATTGATGATTTAGATGCAGATATCGCCAAGTTCTCTCTAAGTGATCGCCCATTACACACTATTTTTATTGGTGGTGGTACACCGAGCTTATTTTCTGCACAGGCCATTGAAAGTTTATTAACCCAAGTCCTCGCGCGCTTCGCACATAAAGATGACATTGAAATAACGTTAGAAGCAAACCCAGGCACCGTTGAAGCTGAAAAATTTATTGGTTTCTTTAATGGGGGTGTTTCAAGACTATCGATTGGTGTTCAAAGTTTTGAATCTGACAAACTAATAAAATTAGGTCGAATTCATGACAGTAACCAAGCAAAAAAAGCAGCCGAGTTAGCCTATTCTTGTGGTATAAAAACTTTTAATCTTGACTTGATGCATGGCTTACCGCAGCAAAACATTGCTAACGCCCTTGATGATTTAACCACCGCTATTTCACTGAATCCAACCCATTTATCTTGGTATCAGTTAACAATAGAACCCAATACCGCTTTTCATTCTCGCCCGCCTAAGTTGCCTGAAGACGAAGTACTTTGGGATATTCAAGATCAAGGTATCGCCTTATTAGCTGCCGCGGGATATCAGCAATACGAAATCTCGGCTTACAGTAAACCCGGCTTTGAATGTCAGCATAATATCAATTACTGGCAGTTTGGTGATTATCTGGGCATTGGCTGTGGCTCGCATGGCAAAATAACAGACCCACTTAATGGTAAAGTTTTCCGTACTATCAAGGTAAAACACCCTAAAGGTTACTTAGACGAGAGTCGTCCACACTTAGATCATTTAGTTGAAGTCAGTGCACAAGAATTACCTTTTGAATATATGATGAACAGACTGCGCTTACATGAACGTTTTAGCTTAACGGAATATCAACAAAGAACAGGCTTATCAATTGAAACTGTCTTGCCAACATTGCAAGTCGCTAAACAAAAACAATTGATGCAAGAAAACACTGATGGCACTTGGCAAGTCAGTAAATTAGGTCATCGCTATTTAAATGACTTACTCGAGATGTTTTTATAGTGATGGATAGCGAAGCACAACAAGCATTAGACCAAGTGTTTATGCAACGAGCTTTTGAGCTTGCCCAACAAGCAGAAGCGATTAACGAAATTCCTGTTGGTGCTGTAGTTGTCGCTAATAATCAAGTGATAAGTGAAGGCTACAATCAGTCGATTACACTTAACGACCCATCAGCCCACGCTGAAATGGTTGCGGTACGCCGAGCTGGCTTAGCTTTGCAAAACTACCGTCTGCTCGACTGTACGCTCTATGTAACATTGGAGCCTTGCCCAATGTGCGCCGGTTTATTGGTGCATAGCCGAATTAAACGCGTGGTATACGCAACGCCAGACTTAAAAACAGGCGCTGCAGGTAGTGCCTTTAATTTATTGTCTGATGAAAAGCATAATCATCAAATTGTGCTGTCTTGCGGCATAATGGCAAAAGAGTGTAGCCAATTACTGTCCGCTTTTTTTAAACGCCGCAGAGCTGAAAAAAAAGCGCTAAAACAGCAAGCGAAGTTAGTTCAAAAATAAGCGCTATACTCAGTATTATTGTTACTTCAACCTAGAGCGTTTTATTAAAATTATCTTGCGGCTAATTTTTACTATTTATGTGCTTTACTCATCATGTCATTGCAGAAGATAGTGTCAAAGTTTACCAATATCAATCAGAAAAAGGCATTAGCTCTTTTTCTGATATTGCCCCCTAGCACCTCAAATTATCAACAAGTCAGCATAGGTTGCTTTTCCTGCAAACTTAACGCTATGGTTAACTGGCATAACACGCGCTTATTTATTGATCATTACAGAACAACCATTAATCAACAAGCAAAACTTTATAAAATTGACCCTGCCCTTATTCTTGCCGTTATTCATGCCGAATCACACTTTGACCCTCAAACGTTATCTAAAACTGGCGCACAAGGGCTCATGCAGTTAATGCCGGCAACAGCTAAAGCGTTAGGCGTTAGGAATTCATTCGATGTTAAACAAAATATTAGCGCTGACAGTAAGAATTTAGCACGTTTAATAAGGAAGTACGGTAGAAATATTACTTTAGTTTCAGCGGCCTATAACGCGGGCGAAGGCGCTGTTAAAAAGTATAACGGCGTGCCGCCTTTTCCTGAAACTGAAGTTTATGTTGGACGGGTAAAAATTTTACATCAGCGCTATTTAACCCACATCACCACTTTGCCCTTTTTTGTACCAACGAATTAATTCTTTTTGATCGCCAGGAGCATCTTCACCTTGCGCTATTTTAGTGAGCGCTTGTTTCGCTAGTAATTGTTCAACTTTATCTTCAATTTTACTGAGCGCATGATAAAAAGCACTAGTTTCATCAGCGGTTAAAACACTTTCAAGCTCTTTTGAGCGCAACTCCATCGCGGTAGTAAGTTGTTGATATAATGCCTGACCTTGGTCATTTAGGGCTAAAATTTTAATGTTTTTACTTTTTTCATCTCGACGAATGTCAATTAAACCTTTTTTATCTAATGCTTTTACTGCACGACTAACATTATAAGAATCAATACGAGATTGATAAGCTATGTCCGCTGATTTAATCGGCATGTATGAGCCAATATTTAATAGAACGCGCATTTCTCTGGGTTCTAGATCACAGAGTTCACGAATTTTCCAGTCACGATTTAAAGCGAGTAAATTGCTAACAACTGCGACTCTAAACGGTAAGTGCTTGGTTAAATCTAAGGGTTCAGCTATTTCTTTCGTTAGCCTAAACGCTTTATTTCTGGCAGATATAGTAATGAGAGTACCTCGGGTTTTTAAAATAATGACTACAAAAATGTCGCAATTTCATTCAGTGGTTTTTTAACTAAAGCATGCTGAGGCACAGTAGCATCTTCGCTTGGATAGCCGGTAATAAGTAACATATAAGCGCGGTCATTTTCTGGACGTCCACACACTTTACTTAAAAAAGACATAGGTTTTGGTGTATGGGTTAGCGTCACTAAACCAGAAGTATGTAAGGCATTAATTAAAAAACCCGTCGCGATCCCAACAGATTCATGAACATAATAGTTAGTGTTTTTCTCTGTTGAACTTATGCCACCTTTCTTTTGGCTGAATATGGCGATAAGCCACGGTGCATTTTCTAAGTAAGGTTTATTAGCATCTGTGCCGAGCGCTTTTAAAGCACCTAACCACTCTTTACCTGCTCGGCCTTCATAAAAGCCTCGTTCATGAAATTCAGCCTGTTCTCTAATTTTCTTTTTTATATCGCTACTATGTACAGCGACAAAGTGCCAAGGTTGATGATTGGCACCACTTGGCGCCGTTGCAGCAGCTTTTAGACAGTTTTCTATAATATCTTTAGGCACAGGGCGATCGCTAAAATTGCGAATGCTATGACGACGTTTTATATCTAAGTAGAAGTTTTCAGAACGCAATCGCATTTCTTCAACGGGGTATTCAATGTAATCGGTGAGCGGGCTTGAGTCGTGATCTTGCATCGAGATTTATCTCTTTTTATTTAATACCAACATCTAGCAGAATATAACACTGCTCAGATATTGCAAGTGCAACAACAATTATAGGTCAGCATGCTATTTTCCTTACCTATATTTTACACTATTGTCGATAAGTTAAATAAATTCAAATCACGCTTTACAATTAACGCTAATATTTTCAATAAATTAAAATCTATGTATATTTTCGAATTTTTATAATTATTTTATTATAAATCCTTCCTTTTTAAGTTTAAGTTTAAGTTTAAGTAAGTCTTGTGACTACATAACGTATTTTCATAAATAAACTATAGTTGATTATTTGGCTTTAAAGTAACTGGAGACACATACATGGATAGCTTCTCAACTATATTAACGCTAGTTCAGCCTAGAACAAGCGAGTTAATTTCACTAAAAATAATCACGCTCGCATCACTGTTTTAGCAACAAAAGAAAAACCTTCTCGCTATAAACACTGGCTTAATCATAAAACAACGACTGAGTTAGTGAATGAAGAAAAATTAATCGCTTAATTCATCTTTCCAAACAAGAAGGTATTTCTATTAGCTATAAAATACGGGAGCAGCGCGATCAATTTATCACACTAAAAAAGCAACTAAAGGAAAATCAGTATGACTTGGTGGTAGCAGAAAACCGAAGATAAGCATCACATCTTTGGACATTTGAACAAGCAGAATATACACATTTATTACGTGTTTCAGATACATCAGTTTTATTCGTTGGTGACCATCAATGGTTAAGTAATGGCAAGGTACTAGCGGCATAGAAACAGAGGAAAATACCGTAACGCATAAAACATTTAATAATAAAATTATTGAAAAGTCATCTGATTTAGTAAAACTATTAATGAGTGATATTCATTTGTTTAACTGTTATTTAGAAAGTTGCAGTGTTTACTTTCAGCCAATGAACTCAAAGAAACAATCTAAAAATCATTTAGATCATCTAACATCATTCGTTAAGCTTTATCATTTTAAAGGTAAAAATTTACACGTTAAGGAAGGATTAGACGATGATATTATTCCATCTTTAGCAAATAAATATAATGCCAATGATTTGGTTATGGGCTATGGGGAACACCAAGGATAGTTATCTAGAATTAAAGGTCACACGCTTGATATGTTTTAAATAACTTACATTGTCACTTGTTAGCATTAAAGCAATCTAATAACCATGCAAATAAGCCACACCACTGAGCAAAAATTATTTACATTGATTAAAACAACGCTATAAATAATTTTCTGAGTAAAATAATTTTAGACAAAAAAATGCCGCTCACCTTAAGTGAACGGCATTAAATGGTTAAGCGCTTTATTTTTAACTAGACAAGCTAGAAAAAATTAACCAATAAAAGCACGCGCATTACGGAACATGCGTACCCAAGGTGAGTCTTCTTGCCATTCATCGGGGTGCCATGAGTTAGCAACCGTTCTAAAAACACGTTCAGGGTGTGGCATCATGATGGTAACGCGACCGTCTGATGTGGTTAGGGCGGTAATACCGTCTGGCGAGCCGTTCGGGTTAGCTGGGTAAGTTTCAGTAACTTGACCATAGTTATCAACATAACGCATTGAAACTGTGCCAGAATCATTGGCTGCGCCAATAGCTTCTTCAGAACTAAATTCTGCATGACCTTCACCATGAGAAACAGCAATCGGCATACGAGAACCTGACATACCTTTAAATAATACTGAAGGGCTTTCTTGAATTTCAACTAATGAGAAACGTGCTTCAAAACGTTCAGATTTGTTTTGTACAAAATGTGGCCACGCTGCCGAACCTGGAATAATTTCTTTCAGGTTAGATAACATCTGACAACCATTACAAACACCTAAAGTAAAAGTATCTTGGCGTTCGAAAAAGGCTTTAAACATCGCTTTAGCATCTTTGTTAAACAAGATAGATTTTGCCCAACCTTCGCCAGCACCTAATACATCGCCGTAAGAGAAACCACCACAAGCGACTAAACCGTTAAAGTCAGCTAAATCGGCACGCCCTGATAAAATATCAGACATATGCACGTCAATAGCAACAAAACCAGCACGATCAAAAGCGGCCGCCATTTCAACATGAGAGTTAACACCCTGCTCACGCAATATCGCAATTTTAGGGTTAGTGCCCTGCAATGAATCTTGTGCAATTAACTTAGCAACAATATCCTCATTAATATCAAAAGTAAGCTCAGCATGTAAACCTGGGTCTTCGGTATCGTACTTAACATCATGCTCTTGTTGAGCACATTCTGGATTATCACGCAGTGACTGCATTCTATAGGTGGTTTGTGCCCAGACAGTACGATAATAAGTACGAGAATTTTCAAGTACTACCTTATCATCACGGCTAAAACGAAGCGTATCTTCGTTATTAATGCGGCCAATATCAGTACAACAATCTAAAATTCCATGAGCCGCTAAAATAGCATCAATGACTGCAACATCGCTTTCACGAATTTGAATAACAGCGCCGAGCTCTTCATTAAACAATACGTCAATATCATTACCTGAAACTGAGCTTAATTTTGTTAAATCAATATCAACACCGGTGTGACCGGCAAAAGCCATTTCAACGACAGTTGTGAATAAACCACCATCAGAAATATCGTGATAAGCAATAAGCTTTTCATCACGAACCAAGGTTTGCATAGCATTAAAGAAGCCTTTTAAGGTTTCAGGACAATCTACATCGGGGGTTTCATTACCCAAATGCTTATAAACCTGTGCTAAACATGAGCCACCTAAGCGCTTTTTACCTTTTGATAAATCAATAGCTACAAGTCGAGTCTCGCCTTGATCTATTCTTAACTCAGGAGTGACTGTTTTTCGAATATCTTCAACAACACCAAAAGCAGTAATGATTAATGACATAGGTGAAGTGACTGATTTTTCTTCGCCGTTATCTTCCCATTTGGTTTTCATTGACATTGAGTCTTTGCCAACCGGAATAGTTAAGCCAAGTGCAGGACAAAGTTCTTCGCCAATGGCTTTAACCGCTTCGTATAAACCAGCATCTTCACCTGGGTGACCTGCGGGTGACATCCAGTTAGCAGACAATTTAATACGATTTAAATCACCGATATCTGTACCGGCAATATTAGTTAGTGATTCAGCGACCGCTAAACGAGCAGAAGCGCCAAAGTTTAATAATGCGACCGGTGTACGTTCACCTAAAGACATCGCTTCACCATGGTAAGAATCAAGCGCGGAGGCAGTAACACCACAATCGGCGACAGGTACTTGCCAAGGACCAACCATTTGATCACGATTAACCATACCCGTTACCGAGCGATCGCCAATGGTGATCAGGAACGTTTTTTCTGCAACTGTCGGTAATGATAATATGCGGTCCGCGGCATCTGCTAAGGTAATGTCCGTTAAAGAGAACACATCACCCGCTGCTTTAGCTGTGGTGACATCTTTAAATATTTTAGGCGTTTTGCCTAATAAGACTTCAAGCGGCAAATCAATCGGGGTATCGCATTTCGCATTACCAGAAAAATGTGCATCAGTAACCGTTAAGTGTTCTTCTTTGGTAGCACGCCCAACTACGGAAAATGGTGCGCGTTCACGAAGACATATTTGTTCAAAAGTTGCTAAATTCTTGTCTGATACCGCAATAACATAACGTTCTTGAGATTCGTTACACCAGATTTCATGAGGAGCCATGCTACGTTCATCATTAGGAACATTACGCAGTTCAAAAACACCGCCACGTCCGCCATCAGAGACTAATTCAGGAAATGCATTTGATAAACCACCTGCGCCAACATCATGAATGAAGGCGATAGGGTTGTCTTCGCCAAGCTGCCAACATTTATCGATAACTTCTTGACAACGACGTTCCATTTCAGGATTTTCACGTTGCACAGAAGCAAAATCAAGGTTCTCGGCTGATTGGCCAGAAGCCATTGATGATGCTGCCCCGCCACCTAAACCGATATTCATTGCCGGACCACCAAGTGCGATTAAGTGAGCACCAACAATAATTTCACGCTTTTGTACATGTTCGTCACGAATATTACCCAAACCACCGGCTAGCATGATAGGTTTATGGTAACCACGAACCTCTGAGCCATTAAACGAGTTAACTTCTTCTTCGTAAGTACGGAAATAACCTAAAATAGCTGGACGACCAAATTCATTATTAAATGCCGCTCCGCCTAAAGGACCTTCCAACATAATGTCCAATGCTGAAACGATACGATCTGGTTTACCAAAATCAGTTTCCCAAGGTTGAACAAAATCAGGAATGCGTAAATTTGATACTGAAAAGCCCACTAAACCGGCTTTGGGCTTGGAACCAATACCTGTCGCGCCTTCATCACGAATTTCACCACCTGAGCCTGTTGCTGCTCCAGGGTAAGGAGAAATAGCTGTTGGGTGATTGTGCGTTTCAACTTTCATTAAAATTTGAATGTCTTCATGATGATAACTATAAACGTTGGTTGCTGGATTAGGGAAGAAACGACCGCCCTTATTACCAACCATAACGGCAGCATTATCTTTATAGGCACTTAAGACAAAGTCAGGGTTTATTTCATGGGTATTACGGATCATTTTAAACAGCGACTTCGGCTGTTTAACACCATCAATAGTCCAATCCGCATTGAATATTTTATGACGACAATGTTCAGAGTTTGCTTGAGCAAACATGTAGAGTTCGATGTCGTGAGGGTTTCTACCTAATTTGGTAAAGTTTTCAAATAAATAATTTACTTCATCTTCAGCTAGCGCTAAGCCTAATTCGACGTTGGCAGCCATTAATGCGTTTTTACCACCATTTTCAATATCTATAACGGTTAACTCACTAGGTTCAGCCGTCGCAAAAAGCGCAGTAGTTGCTGACATCTCAGTAAAAACAGTTTCCATCATTCGATCTGAAATTAAGTGATTGAGTTGAGCCTGCTGCTTTGCATCCAAAGGTTCGCCGGTAATATAATAAGCAATACCTCGTTCTAAACGGTTAACTTTCGCTAGACCACAATTATGAGCGATATCTGTTGATTTTGAAGACCAAGGAGAAATAGTACCCGGACGAGGAGTAACCAATAAAAACAGACCAACAGGTTCATGTTCTTCAATGTTTGGTCCATACTTGAGAAGTTGCTGTAAAACTTGAAACTCTTCGTCACTAAGATCAGCTGAAATATGTGCAAAGTGTGTGAATTCAGCGTAAATATCTGTCACAGGAAGTTCTAATTCAGCGCATTGAGCCAATAACTTTTTAACTCGAAAGTCTGAAAGAGCAGGAGCGCCGCGAAGGGTTTTCATCAACATCGTCATAAACGTAATCACCAGTTTAGTTTTATTTTAGTTGCGTTTTCGCAGTTAAAATAATGGAAGAAAAATCGCGCATATTATAGTTTATATAAAGGGTTTTGATAAGCGTTAAAAGATTAACTTAAACAGTTAATCTTGATAATTGATAAAAAGTGCTTTGAATAAAGCTGGAATCACGCCACAATGACGTTATATGATAAAGATGAATTTTAAAATAGTTAAAAAAATCAGCAAGTTTGTAAGTATATTCTTCTTGAGTATTTTTTTGCTATTCGGCTGTCAGCCAACAGAAAATAATGCCAGTTTGCAGCGAATAATTGAGCGTGGCTATATTAAGGTCGGTACTATTTATGGCTTAACCAGTTATTATCTAGAAGCTGAAGATGCTGCAGGTTTTGAATATGAGCTGGTAAAAAATTATGCAGACTCATTAGGTGTTGAATTAAAAGTAGTGCCTAGCTACAGCCTTGAAGAACTTTTTGATAAATTAGATAGCGGCCAAGTCGATATATTAGCAGCCGGCTTAGCGGTAACCGAAAAAAGACGTCAAAAATATAATTTCTCTCCTAGTTATGATGATATCAGTCAAAAACTTGTTTTTAAACAAGGTGGCGTTCGACCTCGTGACATAGAAGATTTAACAGGGAATTTACTGATCATGGCGCATTCAAGCCATGAAGAAAATCTTATTCAATTAAAAAATAGCCATCGTGACTTAACTTGGCAAATCAGTGATGAATTTGATAGTGAAGAATTATTACTAAAAGTATTATCAGAAGAAATCGACTACACCATTATCGACAGCAATACCCTAGCAGTTAATCGCCGCTATTATCCTGAAATCAGCATTGGCTTTACCATAAAAAAACCACAACCTTTGGCTTGGGCTGTTAGAAAAAATAATGACCAATCAATCTATGCCAGTCTTGTTGAGTTTTTTGGCAAAGTACATCACGACGGTACATTATTAGCGCTTAATGACAAATATTATGGTCATGTTGAAGAGTTTAATTATGTTGATACCCGCATGTTTATTAAAGCGGTTGAAGGTAAACTGCCTCAATACCAACCCCTCTTTCTAAAGTATAGCCAAGAGATTGACTGGCGATTATTGGCCGCAATTAGTTATCAAGAATCTCATTGGGAACCTCACGCACGTTCTTATACGGGTGTGCGTGGTATGATGATGTTAACTTTGCCAACGGCTAAGCAAATGGGCATTAAAAGTCGCTTAGATGCTGAACAAAGTATTCGTGGTGGTGCTAAATACTTTAAACAAATGATCGATAGAATGCCCGATAGAGTACCTTTCCCCGACCGTTTATGGTTTGCTCTTGCCTCATATAATATTGGTTTAGGCCATTTAAATGACGCACGAAAAATAACAGAAAAACAAGGTGGCGATCCCGACCGCTGGGTAGAGGTCAAAGATCGCTTACCATTACTAAAACAAAAAAAATATTACAAACCAACTCGATACGGTTATGCCCGTGGTGATGAAGCGGTAAATTATGTTGAAAACATCAGACGTTACTACGACACCTTGACTTGGATGGATAATAAATCAAGAGAAAATGTTCTTCCCCAACCATTGGAAACTGAAGCAATCGCTATAATAGAATAACTTAAGTTGATAATCTGTGTTAATGTGAAGTTACCTGTTGTTTCACTGAATAACTTTTAGGTTGTCATCAAAGTGAAATATAATTAAGCAATACTCAGTAAGTAAATAAGTTCAAGGAGAGGAAAAATGAACAATAAAATTAGACGACAAGTACAAAGTACCCATAGAAAAAGACAGTTACAACGACAAAAGCAGAAGATAAGCACCCGTCGCTTGGGACATTTCCTAATAGAAAACCAATAGAAAACCACTATTGGTTTTCACCAATAACCTTAAGTATGCTTATCTTGAGTCCATGTTGACTCGTTCAATAGCCGATTACCTGCATCAACAGCCCCTGTTTCCATGGTTGTCCCCATAGGGTCATTCCAACGATTTAAAAAGCAAAATAAAGATATAACGCTAAGGATTTCGATAATTTCACCGTTATCCCAGTATTTATGTAATTCGCCAGATATACTAGTGTCAACGGCATTGGGTACACTTGAAGCCGCAAGCGCAAATTCAAACGCTGCTTTCTCCGCTTTACTGTAGCTATCACTTGTTCGAAAAGACCAAATATCAGCTAACCTTTGGTCAGTTCCACCATAGCGCTCTGCCGCTAAAATTGTATGTGCCTCGCAATAGCGACAACCTGTATTAGCACTGGTTATATAGCCCACCAAACGTTTTTGTTCAGCGGTTACTCTACCTTCATTTGCCATTACAGCAATATTTAAACGAATAAACGCCTTAGCTATAGCTGGTCGCCGTTGCATGGTCAGCACACTATTAGGACAAAAACCTAACGTTTCATTAAAAAAACGGGCAAGCTCAACAATGTTTTCATTTTCATCGCCAGCAAGTGGCTCAACTAACGCCAGAACTATTTCCAAGTAGTAAACTAATCGTTAAAGATACATTAGTACAACTCCATAATATTGCAAGTGCAACATCTTCGAGTTATTGAGCTGATAGGAAAGTATGAAAATAATAAGACCCTGTACATCACGGAAATGGCGGTGAGATTCAGCAAAATTGACTTTAGCAATAATAAAGTTAACGTGTTCGCCGTTAAGCAGCGAAAAACTACAGAGCAAGCTAAATCTAGCCGTATGGCTCTTTATCTAGCGGATAATTAATGGGTTCAACGCTAATAATAATTTATTTTTATCGACAAAAAATGCCCTTTTTTGCTTTTAAATTAAGCTTATGTCAATGTAGATGTAACAAATTGTTGCTGTTAATGCCATTGATAGTGCAATATAAGGATATAAATTTGTCTATAAAACACGTCTAGGCAAGTAAAGTTACCGTAATATCAGGATCTCGATTCATTAATTAGCTGATGCATGGAAGAAATAGAATGAAAAAATATATACTCTTAGTTCTATTATTAATTGTGAATAGTCCTGCTCATACTGCTCCTTCAAGAGATTATGCTGTTGGTTGGGAGTTATGGTATCCCTATCAATACCACAATAAAAAACAAGAACTTGTTGGTTTAGATTTCGATATTTTCAATGCGATTATTAAAGAGACCAATTTTAAGGTAACCTTCACTGAATTGCCTTGGAAAAGACATTTACAATACATAAAAACAGGCAAAATGGATATGGCGATGGGTGCATCCTATACGCTTGAACGAGAAGAAAGCGCTTATTTTTCTTTACCTTATCGTCTTGAGAAAGTTAATCTTTTTGTCAAAAAAGGCATGGCTGATAAAATTAAGCTCGAGACATTAGGTGATCTGGCTAGTTCTAATTATATGATTGGTGTAGAAGGAGGATATTTTTATGGTGAGGAGTTTCAAAAACTTATTACGACCAAAGATTTTCATAGCCATATTAATAACGTTATCGATCTAGAGCAAAATGTAGCGCTATTGCTAAAAGGTCACATCGACGGATTTTTGGTCGACCCAGTAACGATGAAAGTGTTCTCTGAAAAATACTTTTTGCAAGATGAGTTTGAGATGCACTCATTAAAAATATACCAAGATAATATTCATATTATGTTAAGCCGTGAATCCTGTACTCTTGAAACCCTTAATCTGATTAATAAAGCCATTACCAAGTTAGAACAAAGCGGCGAAATTGCTAAAATAATTAAACGCTGGACCGTAAATAATCAGTAATTAACACATTATTGTGTCAATCCTTTAATTTAAAAAGCAACATGCCTTTTAAAACAAAAACCTCAATAACAATGTGTTATTGAGGTTTGACTTTTACTCACTGGCTGTTAATCAACTACAAATTAGCTTTTACGCCATGTAGTTTTGCCCGCACTGTCTTCAACGATAATATTCATCGCCGCTAATTTATCTCGAGCTTCATCAGCTAATAGCCAGTTTTTACTTGTTCTCGCATCATTACGTTGCTTTATTAACGCTTCAACTTCAGCGACTTCATCGCTGTCACCTTTTCCTTGTAAAAAACTTGCTGGAGATAGTTGTAGCAAACCAATCAATTCTCCCAGACCTTTGAGTGTTGCAGCTAAATAAGGTGCCTTATCACTGCTTTCATTTTTAGCGACATTTAACTCTTTGGCTAAATCAAATAATACCGCTAACGCTTGTGGTGTATTAAAGTCGTCATTCATTACTTTAATAAATTGAGCAACAAACGTGTCATTTTTATCTAGTGAAAAATCAGCAAGCACCTCAACATCACGCAAAGCTGTGTAAATACGCTCTAGAGCAGAACGTGCCTGTTCCAAATTATCCGTAGAATAGTTTAGCTGACTACGATAATGTCCAGAGGTTAAAAAGAACCGAACGGTTTCTGAGTCATACTGGCTGAGCACATCACGAATAGTAAAAAAGTTATTGAGTGACTTTGACATTTTTTCTTGGTCAACTTGCACCATACCAGTATGGATCCAATAATTCACATAAGGGGAATCAAGCGCACAACAACTTTGTGCTACTTCATTCTCATGGTGTGGAAACTGTAAATCTGAGCCACCACCGTGAATATCAAAATGATGACCTAGTTCTTTAGCACTCATCGCCGAACATTCAATATGCCAACCGGGACGCCCTGCTCCCCAAGGTGATTCCCAACTTGGATCACGTGGTTTAGCTGACTTCCACAAAACAAAATCCAGTGGTGACCTTTTACTTTCATCAACTTCTACACGAGAGCCTGCTTGTAATTGCTCTAAATTTTGACCGCTGAGTTTGCCGTAGTCTGCAAAGCTCGATACAGCAAACAACACATCGCCACTAGCAGCAACATAGGCATGCTCTTTTTCGACAAGTGTGACGATCATGGCAATAATTTCGTCCATGTGCGTCGTCACTCTTGGTTCTACATCTGGTCGTTCAATGTTCAAACTATCAAAGTCTTCATGCATTAATGCAATAGTACGCTCGGTAAGCTCGTCTGGTGTTTCGTTATTTTCTTGTGCACGCTTAATTATCTTATCTTCAACATCGGTGATATTACGGACATAATTTACGTCATAACCAGAAAATCTTAGGTATCTAGCAATGTTGTCAAAGCTAATATAAGTGCGCCCATGACCGATATGACATAAATCGTAAACCGTACAACCACACACATACAAACCCACTTTACCTGCTTCAATTGGGATAAAAACTTCCTTCTGGCGGGTCAATGTATTGTATATCTGTAACATAAGATTTTCTGGCTCCGATCATGATTAAAATAGGGGTAATTAATAGTTAATAAAAATTCTATTAATTTTCGATAATTGTACCCGAACAAAGCGCTAGGGTCATTATTTACCTACACAATATCCATAAGTTTGCTTTACAGTTCTGTGCTTTCGTTTACAATTCCCATATCGAAATTGAAGAGTAAATAAAATGATCATTTTAAAAACAAACTTAGGCGATATCAAAATTGAATTAAATTTTGATAAAGCACCTCTTACAGCAAAAAACTTTCAGCAATATGTTGAAGATGGTTTTTACAACGGCACTATTTTTCATCGTGTCATTAAAGGTTTTATGGCACAAGGCGGTGGTTTTGCTTCTGGCTTAGAAGAAAAAGATTCTCGTGAAACCATTCAGAATGAAGCAAGTAATGGCTTAGAAAATAAGCGTGGCACTTTAGCGATGGCAAGAACCCAAGAGCCACATTCAGCTTCAGCTCAATTTTTTATCAACTTAAGCGACAATGATTTTTTAAATTTTAAAAACGAATCTGTGCAAGGTTGGGGTTATTGTGTATTTGCCGAAGTTGTTGAAGGCATGGATATTGTTGATAAAATGACATTAGTTGATACTGGCCGTTTGCTCGGTCATGACGATGTACCAAAAGAAGAAATTATCATTGAATCTGCGATTATTGATTAATTTCATTCAGTGACCAGCACGGTATTAAAAGAGTCGGTAACCTATTTTATTGCCGACTTACATTTAGCTCAAAATAGGCCTGATATCACGGCCTGTTTTTTGTCATTCCTTGAAAATGATGCGCCTAAAGCCGAAACGCTTTATATATTAGGTGACTTATTTGAGTACTGGATTGGCGATGATGATACAAATCCTTTTGTTATAAACGTTTCCAACGCCTTAAAAACATTAAGCAAGCTAGGCACCCGTATTTACTATATTCATGGTAATCGAGATTTTTTACTTGGTAAAAAATATGCTAAAGCCTGTGGTATGCTTTTATTACCTGAAATAGACCTTATTAATTTATACGGTAAACCTGTTGTTATTATGCACGGCGATACCTTATGTACGCGTGATATTGCCTATCAAGCCTTTAGAAAAAAATCACGCTCATGGTGGTGGCAAGCCATCATCAAAAACTTGCCTTTGTTTATACGCCGAAAAATTGCTGAGAACTATCGCATAAAAAGTGCCAGTGCAACGGCAATGAAATCACAAGAAATAATGGACGTTACCGAAACTGAAGTTATAAACGCACTTGAGTCATATAAAAGTCAGTTAATGATACATGGACATACCCATCGTCCAAACATCCACAATATTCAAGTAAATAATGCTCCCGCTCAACGTATTGTACTAGGTGACTGGTATGAACAGGGCGCTTGGTTAAAGGTAACAGAAAACAGTATAAAGTTACTTTCACAAGCTTTTAAAACTGACTAAAATTCCATTTGTTTTAAATTGATTAATACTTATATAAATAACTTATAGCTTGGTCAATAAAAGTTTATAAAACCACACGTTTCTATATGCTTTTACATTGAGTTTACTTTTAGTTAACTGTTATGATGTAAAAAATAATAAAAGGACGTATTATGCAGGAGAACTTTCATCACGCTATGATTATTTCTGAAGAAGCAAAAAAATTCATGATTTTTCATAATGTTGCACCTACACCTAGTCATTACGCAGTAGCTTATTATTATTTCACTAAAGAAATTTTATCCCTCAATAGTAAAATAGATGTTCAATTAGCCGCCTATAAACCCTTAGACACTATTTTCCTCGATTCTTTATTTGTTAAGTTTTTATCAAATACTCAACAAATTGAAGATAAAATATTCACACCTTTAGGGTACACATTAAGTAGTACCTTAGCGCAGCTTGATCATCAAGTTTCAAATGAAAAAGCCGCGATAAGCCACCTAAATAAAATAAGTAAGGCACTTGGTCAATTAAGGGTATATAAACCGCTGCAAAATATTACAACATTTTTGTTTAACACTATAGGTCAGTCAAAAGTTAAACATAAGTTTTTATCAACCGAACTTTATAAGGCTTCTCAAGAAGTTTCACAGCTAAAACAAAAGTTAGAAGAATCTCGTCAAGAGGCCTTAATTGATACCTTAACCGGATTATTAAATCGCCGAGGATGTGAGCAAAGATTAAAAACGCTATCATTGAGTCAGACTCATTCGTCTTTAGTTATCGATATTGATCACTTTAAAAAAGTGAATGATTCTTTCGGGCACAGTGTCGGTGATAAAGTAATTCAACTTGTTGCTAAAATCATCAAAGAACATGTAGCATCAGATGATATTCCTGTACGCTACGGTGGTGAAGAATTTATAGTGATTCTATCAAACAAATCTCAACAATTTGCTCATTCAATGGCTGAAAAAATTCGTCTGGCTATTTCAACATTAAAGTTAGTCCAACGCCAAAGTAATACGCAACTGCCGCCAATAACAGTATCTATCGGTGTTGCCGAACTACAAAGTAATATGACTTGGTCTACATTATTTAATAATGCAGACCAAGCTTTATATAAAGCTAAAAATTCAGGGCGAAATTGTTGTGTTTTAGCGAGTATAATTGCCACACAACACCCAGAAAATGCTTACTAAAATTAAATAGCTTTTATTGGTAAACCACTGTGAAACTTGAAGTCTTCGTCAGGGCTAATAATTAATGCCGCTTCAATATCGGCAAAGTACCTCACTCGTTCAGAAATATCTTTTCCGGTTATTTCTGTCGCTAATGATAAATAGTCTTGGTAGTGCCTAGCTTCAGAGCGCAATAATGATATATAGAAATCACCAAGACGTTTATCAACATGAGGGGCTATTTTAGCAAAACGTTCACACGACCTAGCTTCGATAAAGGCACCGATAATTAACTTATCAACCATAGCATCAGGTTCAAAAGATTTTACATGGCGAAGTAAGCCTTTCGCGTATCGGCACGGCGTAATACTTTGATATTCAATACCATACTCATCCATCATTTCTAATACTTGATAAAAATGATGTAATTCTTCTTTTATCAGTAAGACCATTTTGTCGATAAGGCCTTGCCCGTGTGCTGAACCTGACTTAGGTAATATGGCTTTAGTTAACTTGTTTTTCGACGGTAATGAGCGCCAATCCCCTTGCCTTTTATAGATTAATTGCTCAAATGGCTGCAGCCATGCCAACAAAGCATCACCACTTTCTTTATCAACTGCATATTTTCGGATCAAAAACATAGCAGACTGAGCTGCTTTTAATTCACAGACCAGGTGATCAATTAATAGCACAGATAAATTTTCAGGCTTTACGGCTTCATTAAGCCATGCTTGTGGTGTTTCGCACTTTAAGAATGACAGTATTGGAGATAATAATTTTGCAGTCGACATTTGGTGAAATTCTTCACTATATACACTAGATTTAAATAGATTTTATCATACCCTTATTGATAATTGCGCGGCTATTTTAGAGAAAGTTAACGAGAAAATAATATTGAGTACTTTATATGCTACTTTAAACGTTACTTTAGACGCTAATACCACAAAGTAAGGGCCTTTTATGAAACAAAATTATCTCACTCAATCCACTTTTTTACAGCAAAGAAACTAATATTATCAGGCAATAATGATTGCAAGTCTTACATATAACTTACGGATGAGTTCTTTTATTAGTCATTTGACCAGGGTTTATAAAATAACAACTTAATAATGAATAATTAGTGGCCAGTAATTTCAGCATAGCCAATACCATTAAAACCACCCGTTGCTTTTACTCGTCCTTCCCAGTAAGGGATCGTTAATTGATTACGTGAATCTTTGGTAATGCTTTCAATAATAATGGTTGGTCTATTCGTTAATTCAACTTGCCATTTACTAGGATAATCGTTGTTATTTAATGTCACGGTTTCAATAACAGACAATTTAATATCTTCTGTAAAAAGTGGTGTTGTTACGCCATTGGGGGCTATCTCAGTACCACTACAATACTCATAATTATTATTATTACCTCGAATACAAAAGAGCATGAGTCCTTGCTTCTCTGATTGAGCGGCTGATTGAGTGTCAACAATACTGAACCAATCCCAACCGAGTTGATTTTTGTCGAGTAAACTCGCCGACCATTCTCTGTCATACCATGCATTACCCGTAACGTTATAGGTGTTACCCGCAAAAGTTAGGCGACCTTTTACTTTTAAAAAGGGATAACTAAAGTAATAAGATGCATGACCACTTTGTGTTTTTTGACTATAGCCCTTGTCGCCATGCAAAACTATTGGACTGTCGCTTAGAGTTAGAGCGATTTCATATTTTTCATGGGCTGCGGTTAAATTGAGTGGTAAAAATTCGTTGTTGATACTGCCCAACTGCCAATCATCAATACTGGCATTAAACGGCGAGCTAATGACCTTAGCTTGCCTTGCTCGTGAAAACCGTTCAAACGCAACATGATCTTGTTGGTGTTGCATTGCAAAATGAGCAAAGTAAAGATTATTATCCCACCATTTTGACTCAAGGTTACCTGGCATTAGTGTGCGAAATAATGTCCATTGAACCCCAAAAGTCTCACCCGTGTCACTTTGCAAATTAGCCGTCACATACCACCACTCAATACCTTGTTCAGCATGAATACCATGATCTGCGGGGAAGATAAGAGCAGTGCCCTGTATTACCGGTTTGCCAATAGCCACTTGTAATTTAGATGATGTTGTTTCTTGCTCAGCAGGTTGACACGCAGACAGCGCAAAAATTAGCAGCACAAGCGTAAATCGTACAAAAACAAACGGAGTCAATAATACCCCGACCAAAACTTGTCTTTTTATCACGCGATTATGACTCCTTAGTCGATAAGTTAGTTAATTTTCGAATCGGTAAATAGGCACATAAAACAGAGACTCCAACTAGCGTTAAACAAGTTATTAATAAACTGCTTAAATCTAAACTAAAGTGAATAGTCCAGCCAAAGGCAATTGGCATGACAAACTTCAATAACGCGAAGCCCAATGCGAAGCCGAGCGGAATAGCAAACAATGCGGTAAAAACCACTACACCTGCTGTTTGTAGCAATTTCATGGTTAATAATTGCCGCTGTGTCACGCCTAAATTACGTAATATGGTTAATTGCTTTAATTGATTAACACTTAAACTTAATAGGCTGGTACACAAACTTAACAATGCAATAGCGAGAATAAAACCATTGAGTGCTTTGGTCACTACAAACGTATCTTCAAACAAGGTATTAGCGATTTCTTTAAATCTTTTATTGGCTAAAATTTTTGTACTGTCTTGTTTAAATTCGTCCATTAAACGCTCGCTAAAAACGGCAACGGAAGTACTACTTTTTAGCCGTATTGAATAACCAAAAACATCATGATTTAGTGCGGCTGTTTTATGGCGTTCTTCTAGCGTAAGTAACGATATTCTTGGGTTACCATAATCATAAAAGAACCCTGTTATACGACAAGTAAATTTAGTTGAGTTTTGCTTAAATACCATCACGTCATTTAATGAATAATTAAACTTAATTTTACTTTGTTCATTAGCCAAGCAGCCTTGACCATAAAAATTTGCTCCATTAATGGCTGAGCCTGAAGTCAGCGAAATATGTTGATAATGTTCAAAGCTATTACCAAAGCTTGCAAGATTCGCAGGGACTTTATTTACATCACCATCACTTTGCATATAAATACTTAACTTATCAACTTCAGGCAAGTTAGTGAGCGCTTGCCTTAAGTTGTTATCGAGCTTATCTGAACGCAAATATATATCAGCACTTAATTGTTTTTCAAGATGGGCATTTAATGTATGGCTAAAACTTTTCACCATAATTTGCATACCGATGGCACTACCAAGCGCGACTAAAATTGCAATAATAGCAATATGAAGATCTTTTACATGGAGTCGGGTATCGGCGTGAAGCCATTGTGTTAATGGATTTGTAATGGTGAACGGTAATGAAACCAAGAGAGACAGTACTTTAGGCACAAGTAAAATAAATAACATTAAAAGCGCAAAACACAGCAGCAAGGCTTGATACTCATTAGTCGCATAATAGAGTAAACCTATGACCGCCGCTAATGTACTAACCAACAAACTATAGAACATCAGTTGACTTTTTTGGGCAACTTGTTTGGCTTGCGCTAAAAGTATTACTGCCAAAGCCGAAATATTAAGGGCAAACCCTAATAAGACATTTGACCATTGCCAATTGATCACAAGCGCTTTATCGAGTTGATACAAGCCAACTAAAGTGCTATTCACATCAAGCACTAATGCATTAGCAATTAAATAACCACCTAATGTGCCTAATAAAGCAGTACAAATACTGACAATAATAAGCTCAATGACAAGGCTCAATTGAACACTTAACTTAATGCAACCTAATAGCTGCATTTGCTCTATTAATTTTTGTCGCGCAGTTAAGGTCAGTTTTATCGCATTAAAACTCAAAAATGCCGCAACAATATAACCTAGCATGGCAAGTGCAGTCAGATTAAAAAAGAAGGCTTCAGATAAAACATCGAACGATTGTTGCTCTGCATCGATCAACTGTGCTTGCCCAGCAATTAGCTCTGCTATTTCTATTAATTGCTGCTCGCTAACATGCGAGAGCTCAATAAAACTGAGTTGCCCTTTAGCGGCTAATAAATAATCAGCATTGGCAATATCAGTGATCGCCCAAAATCCGATATTGTCAGCTAATATAACTTCAGGTTGTTGCTGAGCGTTTTGCAGCGAAAAATTTATCGGCTCACCTGTTTTTGTCACGATACGATTTGCAAATTTTGAGTCAACTAATAAGGTAGAAAGGGAAAATCGTTGAGCAGTTTTATTAACATTTTCATCACTTTGTTGGTATTGCGCACGGTTTAACCACAGCAAAGTATCCACACCTTGAATGGCAAGCGTTTCCCCTTTGTTGGTTTTTAATTGACCTCGTAAAACGGGTTGAGTATTGATAAAGCCATGTTGTCGTAAAGTGAGCCATATATTGCCATCAATAAAGTACTTCCCTGTTAATGGTTTAATTAAATGTGTAACGGGGTTATTGATTAATGCGGAAGAATTCTCATAGCGTGTATTAGCCTCTTGATTAAGACCAGAAATTGCGGTTAATAGTGCACTACCTAGACTAAAACCAAGAAAAAATAATGCCATTAACCAAGGATGTCTTCGATAGAAGGCTAAATGAGTGGCGAGAATAAGTTTAATTTCATTGGTCAAATTATTCAAAATGCCCATCTCTAAGTACTTTTACATGATCAAAGTAATCGGTTAATTGATGACTGTGAGTCACCATCACCAAATTGATTTTTTGCTCAGTGCATAACTCAGTAAGAAGTTTAACGACTTGGTGCGAGCGCTGCCGGTCTAAGTTACCTGTTGGTTCATCTGCAAAAATTATCTGAGGTTTGTTAAGTAAAGCTCTTGCGATGCCAACTCTTTGTTGTTCTCCCCCTGAGAGTTTTTCTGGCAATGAATCAAGCTTACTTTGGAGCCCGAGTTTATTGACGATATGGTCAAATTCATCCGCAATTTCTTTGGGGTAATTGAGTTTGTGTTGAAAGAGAATATTTTGCTTTACAGTTAAACAGTCAAGCAATTGGTAATGCTGAAATATTAGCCCTATTTTACGACGATAAAGCGCAAGTTCTGTCTCATTCAGTGATGAAAGCTCTTGATTATTAATACTTACCGAGCCACTATCTGCTTGCAAGAGTCCCGCTAAAATATGCAAAAAGGTTGTTTTACCTGAACCACTATCACCAAGTAATGCAAGGTGCTGTGTTGCAGGTACAAATAAATCGAGTTTATTTAAAATATTTTGTTTGTTGGCGCCATCATTACGGCTAAAAGATAAGTCTTTTACGCAAATCACGGTAACTCCTTATTATTAAGCAGAATATCATGGTAAAAATACTACAAAAGCACCCCAAAGTATTTAATCCCCTAAAATTACCCCTTCATTTAGCCAGGTAATTATGAATAAGATTTCATTTAGCCGACACTAAGTGAGTAATTAACAATATAAATAAATTTTATTACGGCTCCATTAACTCACACTTCGGTGTTTAACACTGATAAAAAGAAGTTAGGCGCTAATAGTGTTGTGGCCGAAATATCGTAAATAACTAACCTATGGGGATTAAATTAATGCCTGTTTATCATACCCGTATCAAGAATTATCGCTTATTTACACAAGATGATCAGAAGTGTCTATACTCAAAGTAAGCTTTAAAACAGTGATATTAGTAATATCATACCTTATAGATTTATAAATCTATAAGGATACTCGTTTGGATAAACTCAACACTTAATAAAAGTGTCTGTAAAATTTTAATTTCATGGTTAGACTTTAGTGAATGAAATAAGTAAATAGTAACAACTGTGTACTATTGCATAGCTAACACCAAACCAATAGGTTATTGATGAATATTTCCACTGGCAATAAAATCGGTTTTTTATGCTTTATCGTCATATTAAGCATGTGGGGTTATGTTGTCTTTCATATTATTGGTATTTTTGATCTACAAGCAATTAAGGATAAAAAGCACCATATATATTCGCTAGGCATTGCTAATGAACTACGTCAAAGTTCAGATGACCTAACACGTATGGCACGTAATTATGTGGTTACCGGGGATGAAATTTATAAAGAGTATTACTTTGACATCATTGCAATACGAAACGGGGATTCTCCTCGACCAAAAAAATACCCTCCCACTTACTGGCACACCTCACTTACGCCAGAACGATTTACTTCAGATAAATTAGGCGTACAAGTCCCATTAAAGACACTTATGGGGAATATGGGCTTTACAGAAAGTGAGTTGTTACTTCTTCAACAGTCCCAAGCCCGCTCAGATAATTTAATGACTATAGAAAAACAAGCTTTTGCATTAATGGCAGGACTCTACAACGATGGTAAAGGTACGTTTACCCTTAAAGGCGAGCCTGAAAGGGCTTTTGCGGTTAAGCTATTATTTTCACCTCAATACCAGCAAGAAAAAAGGGCCATCATGCAACCTATTCAAAAATTTATCGAAGCTGTAGAAACTAGGTTAATTGTCGAGGCTGATGAGTTTAACATTAAGCAAAAAAAACATTTATGGTATGTCATTTTATTATTAGTTATTTCAACGCTTATGGCGTTAATTATTACTTTTTATGTCAGAAATAAAATTGTTATGCCCATATTTTCACTGGTTCACGATGCACAAAATATTGCCGAAGGAAATTACCAAGCACGTAGCAAGGTCCTCGTAAAAAATGAAATTGGCTCACTGAGCAAAAATTTAAATAAAATGGCTAACCATATAGAACAAGACATTAATAAATTAAGAAAAATGGCGACAACGGATGAGTTAGTCGGCATTGCTAACAGACGCGCTTTTATGAAATCTTTGCAGCTTGAATTAGAGCGATCCCATCGTTATCAAGTTCCACTGTGTTTATTAATGTTAGATGTAGATTATTTTAAAGTATTTAATGATACCTATGGACATTCGATTGGCGATGATGTCTTAAAACTTATTTGCAACGTAAGCCAATTGGTACTGAGAGAGAATGATCTGATGGGGCGAATTGGCGGTGAAGAGTTTGCATTCATTCTTCCCGCTACCAACATCGACTTCGCGTTAATTGTTGCTGAACGCATCCGCACGGCTGTTGATAATGCCTTTCTTATTATTGATAATAAAAAAGTAAAGGTCACCGTAAGTATGGGGGCAACTCAATTAACTAAGTCAGATGATGTTGGTTTATTTCTCAAAAGAGCGGATAAAGCCATGTATAAATCAAAGGAAAACGGGCGTAACCAAATCAGTTCTGTTTAACCGCTATAGACTAATTCTTATAAAAGAAAAAACATAACTTTGTTCTCAAGGGGTAGATATATCTTATAATATTAGTATTGTTGAGCGATAAACTCTAACGAATGTTGGTTAAAGAGTTCGGGGTTCTCAACATTGCAGACATGACCACATTTATGGATGGTGTGTAATAAACTGTTTTTATGTTGTTTAACCATTTCCATCACCGGCCCCAAAAACATATGGTCTTCCTTGCCCATAATATAAAGGATAGGTATATCAATTTCTTTTTCTTTGAAATAACGCATCAAGGGATTCACGTCCATCGCTAACTTAAACCAACGAATAAATTCTTTCTGGCACAAACGTTTAGCTTCACGAACAAATAAGTGCCGCGATTCCTTATGGCGTTTTTTCGGCATCATAATAAAAGCAAATAAACGATACAACCACATGTACGGTAAAAAATGCTTAAAGGTATTTCCCAAATAAACCAAGATATTACTACGAGCATTAAAACGAGTGATAGCGCCACCTAGCACCATACTTGATACATATTGAGGCGCAATTTCAGCTATGTTACGAATAATAATAGTTCCTAAAGAAATACCAACAAAATGTGCACATTTAATATTGTTGTGATCTAAAACATCGATGATATCTTCAGAGACTTTATTAAAGGAGTAATTACTATCAACAAAGGTTTGTACCAGATGGCTGGACTTTCCGTGGCCACGAAGATCAAGTAAGAGCACATTATAGGTTTTTTGATAATCTCTGATCTGACGAAACCAAATTGCCGAACTACCGCCAGCACCATGGACAAAAACAACCCATACTTTACTGGTTTTATGTGGATAAATAGTATGGAAAAGAATTGATTTGCTCATTACTACAAACACCCCATTACGATGAGTTATACAAACTTAAGAGTAGCTAGTATAGCTAAATTTAAAAAAAATCTCCTAATAAGTTCGCTAATATCCCGCCTTACTATGGTAATACTTTAATGATGTTCCGTCTTAATTGTCAATTTTGCGAAAAGATATAATAAAGTTTAGAATAGTTTATCTTATTAATACAAAGCCAATATCAATGGCGCTACTATTTTAGGTCCGGGCATTACAACGTCTCGTCAAGGTAATAAAGATGAAAAAGAAAACAGTAAACAGTCTCTTAAAAAAACATGACAAACTTGTTCATAGTGAAAATGTTACTGTCGTCTCTCATGTTCAACGCGAACAAGATGAGTGGTTTATTAATACGATAATGATAAAAGGCTGTGATGCTCCATTTAAATATAAGCGGAAAAAAGCTTATAAATCGCTTAGCAAACAACAAGTGAACATGACCTATTACACAAGCACTGAAATAATTGCCGGCTTTGAGATAGAAGTCATGAATATTGTTAGAATAAAAGTCGCCTGATTTTCAATTAACAATGACATTCTTAATAGCCCACACTTTTCTTTGAAAGAACAAAATAATATATCACTATATAAACATCTGTTATTTTCGGTATAAAAAGAAGTTATTTGCATTTAATTTAGCTTAATTGCTATTCATCTCTTGACGAAAGCTTCGCCATCTTACATAAATAAGCTATCAATAATAAAAACATTGATCGACACAGACATTTATTAATAAAAAATAAAAAGCAATAAATGTAATTTTGGGGACAGCGAGAGGATTTTATTATGATATTAAACCATATATGGGGATTGTATACTGACCCTAAGAAAGAGTGGCACACAATAGAAAGGCGCCACGAAAGCTTAATGTATAGCATGGTTCATATTTTAACCATAGCGTTAATACCTGCCATTTGTAGTTATTTTGCCGCTGCTCATATTGGTTGGACAATAGGCGTAGGAGATCCAATAAAATTAACTCAGGCAAGCGCAATGACTATGTCTGTCGGTATGTATTTTGGTTTGATCTTTGGTGTTATTGGTTTAGCTTTTTTAATTCAATGGATGGCAAAAACTTTTGATGCTAAGCCTGATTTCACCCAATCTTTAGAGTTAGCCGCTTACACAGCAACACCATTATTAATGGTTGGCGTAACCGCTTTATTTCCTGTTTTATGGTTTGTTGCTTTAGCGGGACTAGCCGCACTTTGTTATTCAGTCTATTTACTTTACTCTGGCGTACCCATCATGATGAATATTCCAGAAGAAAAAGGCTTTATTTATTCAAGCTCGGTGGTTACTTGCGGATTAGTTCTTTTAGTCTCTTTAATGGCATTTAGCGCTATTATGCTAGGTATGGGCTTTGGCTCTGAACATATATCTTAACGCTTTTATTATAAATTTAAGTCGATAAGTCATTTATTATAAATATGTATCTTTAGCATTTGATGATAAAAAAGCCCGCTTAGTGATAAACTAAACGGGCTTTTATTTTACTTTATTTTTCTATGGTGTCGTTCAGACAAGCCTGATGCTATTCAGCACCTTCATTGTGCATATCTATAATTGAATCAGCATTTTTATCTGAGTCTTCTTTATTCTCATTATTTCTCATCGCATCTAAACGTTCTAAATAGCCCTGAGTAATATCTTTAGTTATATATTGACCATCGAAAACAGATGTCTCGAATTGTTTGATTTCAGGGTTTACACTGCCCACAGCACTAACTAAATCCTCTAAGGTTTGAAAAATAAGTTTATCTGCACCAATTAATTGGCAAATATCGTCTAATTCACGGCCATGAGCAATCAGTTCATTGGCACTTGGCATATCAATACCGTAAACATTAGGAAAACGAATTTCTGGTGCGGCTGAGGCAAAATAAACATTTTTTGCCCCCGCAGAGCGAGCCATTTCAATGATTTGCCCAGAAGTCGTCCCTCTTACAATAGAGTCATCGACTAACAATACATTTTTACCAGCAAACTCAGTTGTTATCGCATTAAGTTTACGGCGAACTGACTTCATACGCTGCTCTTGACCCGGCATAATAAAAGTTCGACCAATATAGCGGTTTTTCACAAAACCTTGACGGTATGGGATACCAAGATGGCGAGCAATTTCTAAAGCAGTATCACATGATGTTTCTGGAATAGGGATAACAACGTCGATATCTACGTCTTCCCATTCTTTTGCAATTTTATCACCCAATTTTTTGCCCATTTCAACACGAGAGCCGTAAACAGAAATTTTATCAATTGCTGAATCAGGACGCGCAAAATAAACATATTCAAAAATACACGGGTTGTATGTTGGGTTCTTTGCACATTGCTGGCTGTGAATTTGCCCATCTTCAGTGAAATAAATAGCTTCGCCAGGCGCAACATCGCGGACAAATTCAAAGTCGTTTGCATCAAGCGCTACCGACTCAGAAGCAATCATATATTCGATACCGGTAGCCGTTTCACGCTTACCAAATACTAAAGGACGGATGCCATTAGGATCACGAAATGCCACCATGCCATGACCAATAATCAAAGCAACCGTTGCATAGGCACCACGAATACGCTCATGTACATTAGATATTGCAGTAAAAATGTCATCAGGTGTTAATTTCAAATTTTCAGTCAATTGTAATTCATGACCGAGAATATTGAGTAACAATTCAGAATCAGAGGTGGTATTTACATGGCGACGTGCGACATTAAATAACCACTCTTTTAATTCAATCGCGTTGGTTAAATTACCATTGTGTGCAAGAGAAATACCAAAAGGAGCATTGGCATAAAATGGCTGAGCTTCTGAAGAACTTGAAGTACCTGCGGTTGGATATCTAATATGACCAATACCCATGTTACCTTGTAATCGCAACATATGACGCGTATGAAACACGTCTTTTACTAAACCATTTCCTTTACGTAGTCTAAAGGTATTGTTGTGAATAGTCACAATACCTGCAGCGTCTTGACCACGATGTTGAAGTACAGTTAATCCGTCATATAATGCTTGACCTACCGATGTTTTACCAACAATGCCAACAATACCACACATGCGTTTATTCTCCACAGAACTAAGTTTAAGGGCGTTTTAATAACATAAACGCTAAGTAAATAAAAATTATACTAATGAACATCAGCCCCATTTTCATGGCACTACAATAACGTTATTTCAAAAAGCTTGATGAATTCTTTAGGTATTCGAAAAACCATTCAACAATGAGTGTAAACTCGGGGATGAGTTGAGAACTTGCCCACCATGCGGTTGATGACGCTGGCGTAAATGCATCCATAAAGAATAATACTGCGCTGATAACTAACACGCCACGTAATGCACCAAATACAAGCCCTAGCAGGCGATCGGTTCCAGACAAGCCGGTTTTACTGACCAATTGACCAATAAGATAATTTACCATAGCGCCAAGAATTAACGTGGTAATAAAAAGAATAGCAATTGCCGCGGCATTACGTAGGACTTGATCGGAAATGTTTGTCAATAAACTAGCAAGATTTACATAGAAGTGGCTGGCAATAAAGAAGGCACTGATCCAGATAACTAGCGAAACAGCTTCTTTGACAAAGCCGCGAACCAAGCTAATTAATGTTGAAATGCCTACAATTGCCAAGATGGCATAGTCTATCCAAACCATAAATTAATCGTTACCAATGAATATTTACCAGCATAATAAGGCGCGCATTCTAACAGAAACGCCCCTTATTTTACCAATGTTTTATTTAAAATAGCCATTGCCATTGAAAGTGCTCAACTACTTTTTACACTGTATTATTGGGCAGTGGTTATAACTTATTATTTTGTCGGATAAAAACGAGCAATTTTACCTTCAACACCGGTTAATTTTTTCAATGCTGAGATTTTTTTTATCAATGAGTTTTTGATCAGTTCAGGACCAATGAAAACTTTAATTAATGGGCCATTTTTTGTTTTTATCGGCTTTGTGAAAGCGGTATAACCATTATCTTTAAGCTTGAGTAATAACTGTGCAACATTTTTTTTATGACGAAAACTGCCCAGCTGTACTACCCATGCTTGTTGCAACACGGACTTTTCTGGCAAAATATTATCTATTGCTTGCTCAGTTGACTCTTTATCGTCTTCTTTGGTCGCTACAGCGTTATTTAAGCTCGGGTCACTCTCTGTTTCAGCTGTATTTTTTATTGCTTGTTCAGTCGAAGAGATATCGTCATCTAACGCCGTTTCATCACTCAGTATTTCGTCGGTATTTATAAAAATTTTATCTTCAGGAAAGCTTGGAGTGTTCTTAACAAACTCGACCTTAGGCGGAGGTGGAATTTTTTCAAACTCATCTTGATAGGTCTTTTTATTACCGTCTAGTAAGTCTGGCAAAATAATAATAGCAACCGCAGCCACAATAATGGTGCCAACTAAGCGGTTTTGAAAAGGTGTAGACAAATGGAACTCCCAGGCTGCAGTTAATAAAAACTACAGCAATAAACGTCGGACTTCAGCTACGGTGTAAAATGATCCAAACACTAAGATCAAATCTGTTGCTGTTGAATTTTTGTTAGCCATTCTAAATGCCTCAGTGATATTGTCAAAACAATTAGCTGAATCTTCATTTAATAACAATTTTTCGGCTAACTCCTTTGCGGTAGCTCCACGAGGCATAGATAAACTGCCTAAATACCATTTATCAACTAATGTGGATAATGGCCCAAAGGTGTTAGCAATATCTTTGTCTTTTAACATACCGGTAACTGCATAAAGCTTGTCATACTTTTGCGACTTTAAATACTCAACTAAATAACGTGCTGCTTGAGGATTATGGCCAACATCAAGTAGCACCGGACTGTTTAACGATTTTTTACTGATAAGCTCAGTTCGACCAGCAACTTTTGTTTGGTTTATTAAGACATTTACACTTTCAGTATTAAAAACAACAGAACAATCATTAAGTAAAGCCAATACTGTTAGTGCTGTTGCTACATTATCTTGAGGTATAAAAGGCTTATTTAAATCATTGATTTGGTACTCGCCAAATGTCCAACGCCACAAAGAGTGACAAGCGGGTACTTGGTGCGGTTCAATAGAGAAGTCATCGCCTCGCAGACTCACCACGGCTTTAAGTTTTTTAGCATGAGCAAGTACTGATATAGGACAATCGGTATCACCAATAACAACTTTTTGATGCGCACGCATGATACCCGCTTTTTCAAAGCCAATACTTTCGCGATTATCACCTAGGTACGCTTGATGGTCTAAGTCTATCGTGGTTATAACCGCAATATCAGCGTCAATTAAGTTTGTGGCATCTAAACGCCCACCCAAACCTACTTCCAAAATAATAAAAGCAGGTTTTCTTTCCATTAAAACTAAAAATGCGGCTAATGTTGTGTATTCATAGTAGGTTAGTGAAATATCACCACGTTGTTGCTCTATTTGCTCAAAGGCGTTGATCAATGACTGACTGTCAACGTCAATATTATTAATACGTAAGCGTTCATTGAACTTTTCAATATGTGGTGAAGAATAAACCGCAACTGTTTTATCATCACCGAGCAAAGCATTTTCAATAAAAGCACAGGTAGTGCCTTTACCATTAGTACCTGCGACCGTGATCACTTGGGCAAAACTGAAATCAATATTTAATCGCTTAGCCACAAGCGAAATGCGTGTGAGCCCCAAGTCGATCTCAGTTAAATGTATTGTTTCTAAATAAGAAAGCCATTGAGCTAGCGACTTGCTAGCAAAATGGCTTTTGTTGTTTGTTGGCATAGTGTTGTTATGAAACGTTAGTTATGAAGCGTTAAGGCTTGGATGTCCCATGAATTTAGCTAACATACGAGAAAGCGTACTACGCATTTCACGTCGGTCAACAATAATATCAATAGCACCCTTTTCTTTTAAAAATTCACTACGCTGAAAACCTTCAGGTAACTTCTCTCGAACAGTTTGTTCAATAACACGTGGACCCGCAAAGCCAATTAACGCTTTAGGCTCTGCAACGTTAATATCGCCGAGCATAGCTAAACTTGCAGATACGCCGCCCATCGTAGGGTCAGTTAATACCGAAACGTAAGGCAAGCCTTTTTCGCTCATTTTCGCTAATGCGGCACTTGTTTTTGCCATTTGCATTAATGAAAATAATGCTTCTTGCATACGTGCTCCGCCACTTGCAGAAAAACAAACAAGTGGTAGGTTATGCTCAAGGCAGTATTCAACACCTTTAACAAAACGAGCGCCAACAACTGATGCCATTGAACCACCTAGAAAAGCAAACTCAAACGCAGCAGCAACGATAGGCATACCATTAAGTTCGCCTATCATAACAACCAGTGCATCTTTTTCACCGGTACTTTTTTGTGCAGCGCTTAGGCGGTCTTTATAACGTTTTGAATCTTTGAACTTTAAAATATCCTGTGCTTCAAACTCTTCACCTAATTCAGCACGATTATTTGCATCTAAAAAGCAATCAATACGTTTGCGTGCTGAAATACGCATATGGTGATCACATTTTGGACAAACAGATAATAATCTATCGAGTTCTGCTTTATATAGTACTGCATTACAAGAAGTACACTTGCTCCAAACGCCTTCAGGGATATTACGTTTTTGGGTGCTTTTTGCTTTTGGGAGAATTTTTTCTATCCAGCTCATAATTTATTTTTGCCTTCTTTTACCTAATATGTTCATGGGAACATAGGAAAACTTGCCAATATTGGTTTCGAACCTATCAGCAAATTGTTAATTTTTTGAATTATTCTAACTATATCCGACAATTAAAGCACATTTAACCCTACTATGAATACAAAAAACTGGTCTGTTTTGTTGGAATTAGCAGTTTGTAATTACTCATTCTGTCACTATTTATCTCAAAGTAAAAACAGTGGCCCCAGCGGAGGTTTTGGAATGTTGAACTCTTGTGGGTAGTCAACACCAACAAAATACAAACCTGCAGCAGATGCCATCATGCCAGCTACACAACGATTTTTAGCTTCAAGTACTTCGCCCAACCACACTACTGTTTCTAATTGTTGGCCTATACGCATTAAACTACCCGCAATATTTCTCACCATATGATGTAAAAAAGCATTGCCTTTAACATCAATAATAACAAAATCACCTTGTCGTGAAACATTGCAATGAATCAATGTTCTAACCGGAGAATGCGACTGACAATGAACGGTGCGAAAGGAAGTAAAATCATGTTTACCCAATAAAGACTGTGCCGCTTGATGCATTAGCTTTTCATCAAGTGGATAATGACAGCAGGTTATTCCTTGGCTTAAAATTGCAGATCTTAAACGATTGTTATTAATAACATAGCGGTAACGACGTGCTGTGGCGCTAAATCGAGCATGAAAACTGTCGTCCACTTGCTTAACCCAAGACACAGCAATATCACTAGGTAGATTGGTATTTACGCCCAGTGTCCAAGCAACATCTTTACGAACTTTGTCCGTTTCAAAGTGAATAACTTGGTTAGTCGCACTAACACCCGTATCAGTTCTGCCTGCACAAATAACTTCAATTTTTTCATCAGCAATTTTTGATAAAGCTTTTTCTACATTTTGCTGAACACTGACCGCATTTTTTTGTCGTTGCCAACCGTGATAACGGCTTCCATCGTATTCAATACCTAAAGCGTAACGCATCAATAACTCCCGATTATAATGCGCGCATTATCCAATATTTTAAGGTTTATGCCAATCAGGTTCTTTGATTATATAAAAAAAGCCACAACAGTGGCTTTTATAGAATGAAATAACGTCTCTTGATTAACTAATATTATCACGTAGTTGTTGAGCATCAAATTGTTGCTGAGCATCACCTTTTGCTACTACGTCTTGAATATTACTTTGGCATTTTCTATTATTGCGCCTATTTCACTTATATAAAAAAAGCCACAACAGTGGCTTTTATAGAATGAAATAACGTCTCTTGATTAACTAATATTATCAAGTAGTTGTTGAGCATCAAATTGTTGCTGGGCATCACCTTTTGCTACTACGTCTTGTAGTATTACTTCGGCGTTTTCGTTATCTCCTATTTCAATATAAACTTTCGCTAAATCTAATTTAGCGGCAATACCGTTATCATCTTCTTCTTCGGCGGCGTTTTCACCAGAAAAATCAGGGAACTCATTAAGTCCCACATTAAAGTCAGTTTTATTGTAGGGCTCTTCGTCTTCTGTGTCGCTTAAACTATCTGATAATAAAGAGTCGACAGAGACAAAGTCATCTTCATCTTCATCTTCATCTTCAAAATCAACATTTAAATTATTATCACTATTGAGGTCATCACCAATATCTAACACATCATCTAAGTCAATATCGAAATCATCTTCAGTGTCAACTTCAATCTTAATCTCATCATCGGAATCAACAGCGTCTAAGTCAATGTCATTAGCATTGAAGTCAGTTGAAAAGTCGAGATCATCTGAAGGTGTCGTTTGACTCTCTTCTGCTATGTTTGCCAATAAGTCATCAAAGTCAACATGAGCGAGTGCATCAATCTCATCAATTTCACTATTTTCACTATTTTCACTATTTTCATCAACAAAATAATCGTCAGAGATGTTTTCATCGGCTAATAAATCAGCTAATACATCACTATCGGTATAATCAGTTGCTGCTTCTGGCTCTAGTTCATTGACTTGTCCATCGATGAGTATATCGTCACCAATATCTAAATCATCAGAGTTTAAATTGTCACCGTCAGCCATCTCAGCCAAAAGTGCATCTATATCTAAATTATCTGACAAGTCATTATCTTTCTTACTAATTTTTTCGTTTATACTTTCGTCATGACTTGCATGAGTATCGTCAACTAATACTTCGGTATCATCTTTAAGTAGTTCACTAAAATCTACTGATAAAAATGGCGCTACGTATTCATTGGTAAAATTATCGATAAGCGCTTTATTTTCATCTTCTTTAGTCTCAGTTGCATTACCCTGAATATCACCTAATAAACTATCAATATCATCAGGGTCAGTTAATGCTATATTTTCAGCAGCCATTTCATCAAGAGGATCAATAATATCATCGGCGGTAATGGGTTTTAACATCTGTTCTGGGGCTGACATTGAATCTAACAAGGCGTCGATATCATCAGGATCTGATATTTCAAAATTCTCAGCTTGTTCATTTAATTCAGCAACCGCACTTTCTTTGACCATTGAATCCATCAGTGCGTCTATATCGTCAGGATCAGTTAACTCTTCAGTACTATTGTCAGTTATATCCTTTGGCTCAGGTTTTGGCGCTGCGGCGGCCATTGAATCCATCAGTGCATCAATATCGTCTGGGTCAGTTAACTCAGCAGTACTATCATCAGCGGCATCTGCTACTGGCTCAGGTTTTGGCGCTGCGGCGGCCATTGAATCCATCAGTGCATCGATGTCGTCTGGGTCAGTTAACTCAGCATTACTATCATCAGCGGCATCTGCTACTGGCTCAGGTTTTGGCGCTGCGGCGGCCATTGAATCCATCAGTGCATCGATGTCGTCTGGGTCAGTTAACTCAGCAGTACTATCATCAGCGGCATCTGCTACTGGCTCAGGTTTTGGCGGTGCGGCGGCCATTGAATCCATCAGTGCATCAATATCGTCTGGGTCAGTTAACTCAGCAGTACTATCATCAGCGGCATCTGCTACTGGCTCAGGTTTTGGCGCTGCGGCGGCCATTGAATCCATCA